>JALZLC010000014.1 GCA_030858885.1 Actinomycetota bacterium | reverse complement strand
CGCTGGAATCGGAAGGCATGACGGTCAACGTCGAGGAGCGCCTCGGCAACCGTGAGGCGGTCGTTCCGCTCATCGAGCGCGGCGACATCAACGTGCTGCCGGAGTACTCCGGCGCGCTGCTGACCTTTCTTGCCGAGGGTGAGGTCGACCAGACCGACCCGCAGGTCGTCGTGGAGCAGCTGCGGGAGCAGACCGAGGGCGAGGACTACACCGTCCTGGAAGCGTCGCAGGCCCAGGACGTCGACGTGCTCGTCGTGACGCGCGAGACCGCCGAGGCCAACGACCTGGAGGTCGTGTCCGACCTGGAGGGCGTCGCCGACCAGCTGGTCATCGGCGGGCCTGCCGAGCTGGAGACCCGCCCCAACGGCCTGCCCGGCTACGAGGGGGAGTACGGCCTGCAGTTCGCCGAGTTCCGCACCACCGATGCCGCCGGCCCCGTGACCATCGAGTCCCTGCTCAACGGCGACATCGACGTCGCCCGGCTGTTCAGCACGCAGGCGATCATCGAGGCCGAGGACCTCGTGGTGCTCACCGAGGACGTCCCGCTGCAGCTGCCGCAGCAGGTCATCCCGCTGGTGTCAACGGCCGTCGAAGACCAGGTCGCCGACACCCTGAACCGGGTCAGCAGCGAACTGACCACCGAGCAGTTGACGGCGATGAACAGCGCCTTCGAGAACGACCGGGAGGACGCCCCCGACATCGCCGCCGAGTGGCTGGCCGACCACGGATTCTGAGCAGTTTCGCCCAGATTCTGAGCAGTTCCGCCCAGCGTGCGTTAGACGGTGCCGCCTTCCCAGCCGTAGGACTGCTCGCCGGCCTCCACGCGCACGTCGAGCCAGTTGTCCGGTGGCGCCAGCGGGCAGCTGTAGGCAGGGTCGTAGTGACAGGAGGGGTGGTAGGCGAAGTTGAAGTCGCAGACCAGCCCGTTCGAGGGCGTCGACCCCAGGTCGGCGCCCTTGGCCGTGTCGACCAGGTAGCGGCCACCGCCGTAGGTGGTGTCGTTCCCCGTTGCGTCGCGGAAGGGGATGAACAGCCCGCCGCCGTAGTCGTCCAGCCAGTAGGCATCAAGCGTGCCGCCCGGCAGCGTCAGCCGCCCGATCCGCAGCAACGTCATCAGCCCGCCGGTGCTGGTGCCGATCTGGTAGCGCGCAGGCTCGACCTCGGTGTCGACGGGGGCGCGTAAGGCCCATTGGGGGTCGTAGTCGTAGTAGCGCAGACCCAGAAAGTCCTCGCGCTGGCCCGCCGGCAGGGCGGACTGTGGATGGTGACCGAACAGCTGGTCTCGCACGGCCCGCCAGTGGGCATGGGCGCCGGCTGCGTCACGGTCGAGCTGCTCGCGCACCTCGGCGTACAGCGCCGACACACGACGCCGGTAGTCCAGCAACGACAGCGCGTCGATCATCGCGGGGCACCCGCTTCCGCGGCCGCTGGCACCGCCGAGGCGCCGGCCGCCGGTCCCGAGCCAAGGCGCCCCTCGGCGACGGCCACGCCGACGATCACGATGCCGGCACCGACAAAGACGTTCCAGCCGAGCGGCTCGGACAGCACCACCACGCCCAGGATCACCGACACCACGGGAATGAGGTAGGTAACCATGGACGCGCTCATGGCGCCGGCCTCGGTGATGAGCCGGTAGTACAGCAGGTAGGCGAACCCCGTTCCCACCGCCCCGAGGACCACGACGCTGCCGACCACGCTCGGCGAGAGCCTGACCGGTGTCGCGGCCACCACCGGCGCGGCCAGCAGCAACAACAACGCCGCCATGGACAGCTGGGCCGCCGACAGCGCCAGGGCAGACAGACCGCGGTTGGTCAGGAAGCGGCGGGTGTAGACGAAGGCCACGCCGTAGCAGGCTCCCGCCCCCAGGCAAGCGAGCTGGCCCGACAGGGCATTCGCGCCGCTGTCATTCCACGGTGCGACCACCAGCACGACGCCGACAAAGCCAACCAGCAGCCCCACGACTCTGGTCAGCGACCAGCGCTCGTCGGACAGCGCCGCCATCGCGATGAGCAGCGTGAACAGCGGGGTGGTTCCGTTGAGCACTCCCGCCATCCCGGAGCTGATCCGTTGCTCCCCCCAGGCGAACAGGTAGAAGGGCACGATGTTCGCCACGACGCCCATGAGCGTGACATGCCCCCACACGGCAGGGGTCCTCGGCAGTGGCTGACGGCGCACCGCCACCACGACCAGCAGCACCGCGGCGGCCAGGACGAGCCGGCCGAGCACGATCTGCGCCGGACTCAAGCCGTCCAGCCCCAGCTTGATCAGCAGGAAGCTGGCCCCCCAGATGCCGGCGAGCGCGGCCAGCCGCGCGACGTTGGCGCGGCTCACGCCGCATCCGCGGCGGTCCGGCGCCGCAGCCAGGCGGTGACGGCGCCGACCACCTCGTCCAGTATCTCGGCGGGATCCCGACCGTCGGACCGGCGAACCCTGAACCCGTGATCGGCGCCACGCACCACATGCAGATCGGCGGAGGGCAGCGCAACGCGCTCGGCCTCGAAGCGATCGAGGTCGCACAGCCGGTCACGGTCGCCCTGCACGAACAACGCGGGGACGCTCAGCTGTGGCCAATGTGCGGTGCGGAGCGACTCCGGGCGTCCTACAGGGTGCAACGGATAGCCCAGGAGCACCAGGCCAGCGCACGGGTGACCTTCGGCGGCCAGCAGGCTGGCCACCCGCCCACCCATGGACCGCCCGCCCAGCAACAGGGAACGACTCCCCACATGCCTCCTCGCCACGGTGATCGCGTCACGAAAGGCGGAGCGCAACCTGGCCGGCGGATCCGGGCGCTTCTGCCCGAGTTCGGCATAGGCGAAGTTGAAGCACAGCACCGGATGACCGGACTCGGCGAGGCGGCGACTGACGGCGCGCAGTACCGGGTCGGCGATGCTCGACCCGGCCGCGTGACCGAGTACGAGTCCCGGCCCGGATCCCTCGGAACGCCACAGCAGGCCACTGGTCCCCGCGACGGACTGCGGAGGGCTCAGCGGCACACGAAGGCACTCAACGTCGAGGGTTGGCACGCAGCGGGCTCCACAGGCGGCGGCGGCTGATCCTACCCGCCGCGCGGTACCGTGCAGGGTGCAATCTGGGCGCGGCGACCTGCTCTGGCAGCCGGCCCGCCAGTGAAAGGCAACCGTGCGTGCGCTGGATCGGTCGCCTTCTCGCCGTGTCGTTGCTGCTGGGATGCGGCTACGTCGCGGTGACGGCGACCCAGGTGGTTGCCGCCTCCCGCCGGGACAGCCGAGAGCCCGCTGACGCGATCCTGGTGCTGGGCGCCGCACAGTACGACGGTCGACCGTCACCGGCACTGCGGGCGCGCCTTGACCACGCCGCCGATCTGTTCGCCGAGGACGTGGCCTCGGTCATCTGGGTGACCGGCGGCCAGCAGCCAGGAGACCGCTTCACCGAGGCCTCGGCGTCGTCGCGCTACCTGATCCGCCAGGGCGTGCCCGCCGACGCCGTCAAGTTGGAGAACCAGGGAGCCAACTCCTACGAGTCGCTGGCAGCCGCGGCGCGCTACCTGCGCCGGGAGCAGCGACTCGACGTGCTGCTGGTCAGCGATCGCTGGCACTCGCTGCGGATCCTGTCGATCGCCACAGAGGTGGGGCTGCGCGCCAGGGTGTCACCCACCCAGACGACCGTGACCGAGGGCACCGCGAGCCGGTTGGTTCGCGAGACCGCCGCGGTGGCGCTTGGCCGTCTGGTCGGGTACCGCCGGCTGACGGGGTTGGACCAGCGACTGGCCTCGCGAGGCTCCTAGAATGATCGTTTCATCGAAGGGGAGAGGTCCATGGAACGGTCAGAGGCTGCATGGCAACGGGTGGGCGAGCAGTTCTCCGCCCTCGGGGAAGGCTTCAAGCGCCACCAGGAGCAGGTGGGCGACGAGCCCGCAGCCGCCCAGGAGGAGGGCGTCGCCGACGCGCTGCGCACCCTGGCCGAAGCCGTGGACCGCATGGCCACCTCGGTCGGCAATGCCCTGCGCGATCCTGACGTCCAGCGTGACGCCAAGTACGCCACCAATGCCCTCTTGGAGGCGCTGGGCACGTCGTTCTCCCAGCTCGGCGGCGAACTCCGACAGCGTGTCGGCAAGAAGGACTGAGGGCCGCCGATGGAGCTGTCGTCCACCGACGCGCGCACCCGGTTGCGCATCTATCTCAACGATCACCTTGCCGGCGCGGCGGGAGCCGTGCGCCTCGCGCGGCGCTGCCAACGCAGCAACCGAGGTACGCCGCTGAGCGCCTACCTGGAAAAGTTCGTGGTCGAGATCGACGAGGACCGCCAGGTCGTCAACGGCCTGCTGACAAGCCTCGGCATGCCCGTCGACCCCGCCAAGCAGTGGCTGGCAACGTTCGCCGAGGTGGCCGGGCGCCTCAAGCTCAACGGCCAGGCGGTCGGCTACTCCGACCTCAGCCGACTGGTGGAGCTGGAAGGGCTCAGCCTCGGGGTGGCGGGCAAGCTGAGCTTGTGGCGCAGCCTGCAGCAGCTGGCACCCACCGAGGCGGCGGTGGCCGCCCTGGACGTGGCAGCGCTGATCGAGCGCGCTGAAGGCCAGCGCGACGCCCTGGAAGCACACCGTCTGGTCGCGGCGAAGCGGGCGCTGATCAATGGCGAGCGGGGCGGTTGACCGGCAGGCTCACGGCATCGTGAGCAACGCGGCCATCAGGTCGATGCCGTACCACAAGTTGGCCAGCCGCAGGTTCTCGTTGGCGGCGTGCTGGTTGTTGTCGTGGTTGGCCATCGGCACCACCAGCAACGGAACGCCCAGGACCTCGCTGAAGCTGTGCAGCGGCACCGACCCCCCGAGGGTCGGCAGGCTGATCACCGTCTCACCGGCGGCGGCTTCGGCCGCGGCCAGTACGTCGGCGGCGATCGGCACGTCGGCGGGGGTGCGCACGGCGGGATAGCCGGCCTCGTGCGTGACCTTGACGATGCGCGGATGGGCCCGCCGTGTCTCGGCGTCCGGATCGTCGACGATCACCAGGAAGCCCTGCCTGCGGATGTGATCCTCCACCAGCCCGAGCGTGGCCTGCGGGTCGTTGCCGGCCGCCAGCCGAATGTCGATCGACGCCCGCGCGGTCGCCGGGATGACGTTGCGGGTGGCAGGGCCGACGCTGCCGGCGGCGAGGCCGCGCACGTTGAGCGAGGGCAACAGCAGCCGCTCCGCCAGCAGCGCGTTGTCGGCTTCCGTGGCAGCCAGGCCCAGGGACTCGCGCAGCTCGTCGTCGACGGGCGGCAGCTGCTCCAGCGCCGCCTGTTCGGTCTCGCCCGCCGCGATCGTGGAGTCGTAGAAGCCTTCCACCAGCACCGTGCCGTCGTCGTCCTTCATCGACGCCAGCAACCTGGCCAGCTGCTGCGCCGGATTGGGTGCCCAGTTGCCGTAGTGGCCGCTGTGCAGCTCGTGCAGCGGCCCGTAGACGGTCAGCTCCAGTCCGGCGAGGCCCCGCACGCCGAAGATGACCTGAGGACGACGGGTCTGGTGGACGGGACCGTCGCAGACCAGCCACGCCTCGGCTTCGAGGCGGTCGCGCAGCTGCCGCAGGTACGCCGACAGGTGCGGTGAGCCGATCTCCTCCTCGCCCTCGAACAGCAGGATCACCTCACGGGTTGGTTCGATGCCGGCTAGCTGCAGCGCGTCGATGGCGGCCAACAAGGCGACCAGCGGCGCCTTGTCGTCCGCGACGGCCCTGGCGTACAGACGCCATTCGGGATCGACCTCCTCGTCGTCGGCGGGTAACGGGCGGGGGCGGCCGCCACGCTCGGCATCGGCGGTGTACAGCGTCGGCTCGAACGGCTGCGAGCGCCATTGGGCGGGATCAGCCGGCTGGCCGTCGTAGTGGACGTAGATGCCGATCCTGCGGTCTGACCTTGGAGCCGAAATGCGGCCGGTGAGCACCGGGGCGGCGCCGTCGATCTCGACCAGGTCCAGCGTCACGCCCCGATCGGCGAAGGCGCTGCGTACAGCGGTGGCGTTACGCCGCACGGCCGCCAGGTCTCGGGACACGTTCGGCAGCGCCACCAGCTCGGCGAGGGTACGCAGGATCGCCGGCGCGTTGGCCGCCCGGTAGTCGCGGGCCGCACTCACCGCCTGCTGCTGGGTCGTCATCGGTGTCTCCTGTCAACGATGTGCCCTGCTTGAGGGCTCTGCCCCCCGCTTCGCTCCTTGAGGGCTGCGTAGCCTGGGGTGATGTCCGAGACCCGCGAAACTAGCCTGCGTCGCGGCGTCGCCATCCTTGAGGCGCTCGCCAGCGACCAGGCGGTGCGCAACGGCGGCCTGCGCGTCACCGACCTGGTCGAGCTGGTGGGTCGGGAGAAGAGTCAGATCTCGCGCTCGCTGCGGACGCTGACCGACCTGGGACTGGTGGAGCGCGACGGCGACGGCTTCCGCCACCGCCTCAGCTGGCGGTTCTATCTCCTTGGCGCCCATGGCGGCCGGTCGCGCCTGGTTGAGCAGGCCTCGCCACTGCTGCGGCGCCTGGTCGACCAACTGGGCGAGCGCGCGCACCTGTCGGTCCTGTCGGGCGATCAGGTGCTCACGCTGCTGTCGGAATCGTCACCGCACTCGGTGCAGGCAGCCGGCTGGAGTGGACGCACCGTTCCGTGCTGGTGCACCGCCTCGGGTCGTGCGCTGCTGTTCGACCATGACTTGGCGGCGCTGCAGGCGGTGTGTGCCGACACCGACTTTGCGGGCCGGGCAGCCACCGCTCCCCGCGGCGTCGCCGATCTGTACGAGCGGATCCGGCAGGCTCGCGAACGTGGCGTCGCCGTGGTCTCCAACGAGTTCGAGGAGGGGCTGGTGGCAGTGGCCGCGCCGGTGCGCGACGTCGATGGCCGGCTGGTGGCGGTGCTCAACGTGTCCGGTCCCACCTTCCGCCTCGGTCGCGACACCGACGCTGCCGCCGAGGCGGTGACCGACGCCGCGAACCACCTGACGCGCTCGCTGGGCCCGCAGCGCTGAAGAACTTCCCACCGCACCTAGAGGTCGCCGCCCTCGTCCACCAGGCGGTGGATCTCGCGTTCCAGCAGCGCCAGCCGAGCCTCGCGCACCAGCGGGACCTCTCGGCGGCGCCGACGGACCTGCCCGAAGTCGATGTCGACCAGCAGCACCGTTTCGCCGTCCTCGGCCTCGCCGATTACCTCACCCCACGGGTCCACCACATGGGAACCGCCCCAGAAGTGCAGGGCTTCCTCGCTGCCGACCCGGTTCACGAACACCACATAGCTTTGGTACATGCGGCCGTAGAAGCGTGTGAGGTCGCGCCAGTAGGACTCCGAGTCGTAGTGCTGCGGGAACAGGCTCTGCGCGCTGTTGGTCGGGACCAGCAGGACCTGTGCGCCGTCGTGCACGGCCAGGAACGGCAGCTGTGGCTGCCACGCGTCGTTGCAGATCAGCGTCGCCATGCGGCCCCACCGGGTGGTGAAGGCACGCATGGCCGAGCCGGGGCTGAAATGCTTGCGCTCGTCGAAGATGCCGTAGGTCGGCAGGTACAGCTTTCGGTGCACATGGCGCACCAGCCCGCCCTCGTAGTAGGCGGCCGAGTTGTGGCTGGAGCGCCCGCTGTCTTCCTGGAACCCCAGCAGCAGGCCGGCGTCACCGCTGGCAGCCGCGAGCGCCAGCAGTGACGGGTGGTCGGCCGGTAGGGCGAGGTCGTCGTCCACCCGGCCGACCGCATAGCCGGTCAGGCATAGCTCGGGAAAGACGACGAGCTCAGCGTCGCCTTCCCGAGCGCGCGTGATGAGCCTGCCCGCCGAGGCGAGGTTGCCTTCCAGATCGCCCAGTTCGGGCTGCATCTGGACGAGCGCGACGCGCATGCGCGCGGCGGCTCGCTGGGTACCGGCCTACTGGCTGATGATGCCGTTGGAGGCCAGGAACTCGGCGGCGACGTCCTCGGCGGACTCACCGTCGACGTCGACGGCGGCGTTCATCTCGGTCATCGACTCGTCGGTGATCAACTCGGCGATGGCGCCGAACAGGGTGTCGTAGGCCTCGGCGTTCTCCTCGTAGGTCTCTTCCTTCATCGTCATCGCGATGTTGTAGGTCGGGAAGAAGCCCTTGTCGTCTTCGAGGACGGTCAAGTCGTTGGCCAGGACCTGACCGTCCGTGGCGAAGACCACAGCGAAGTTGCAGGGGTCGGCGTCGGCCACCGAGGCGTACACCAGCCCGAAGTCCAGCTGGGCCACGTTGGCGTCGGGAAGGTCGAAGCCGTACAGCTCTTCCACCCCAGGCAGGCCGTCGTCGCGGGTGATGAACTCCGACGCGGTGCACAGCGTCGCGGCTTCCGGGTTGTCGTTGGCCAGTGCGGTGAGGTCCGAGATCGACTCGACGCCGAACTCCTCGACGGCCTGCGAGTTGGCGGCGAAGGCGTAGGTGTTGTTGGCGGCGGCAGGTGGTGCCAGCCACTTGATGCCATTGGCTTCCAGGTCGGCCTCGGCCACCGCGTCGAACTGCTCCTCCGATCCCTTAACGGGCTCGGTCTCGCCGAGAATGTTGATCCAGCCGGTTCCCGTGTACTCCCAGTACAGGTCGATCTCCCCGGTGTCCAGCGCCTCACGCACGACCGGTGTGCCGGTCAGCCCGGTCTGGTCGGTGACGTCGGCACCTGCCGCCTCCAGTGCCAGCAAGGCGATCTGACCCAGGATCAGCTGCTCGGTGAACTCCTTGGAGCCCACCGTCAGCGACACGCCCGACAGGTCGACGGTCTCCGCGACGGCGCCACCACCCTCGGACGCCGCGCCGGCCGCTTCACTGGCTTCGCTTGCGCTCGGCTCACCAC
>JALZLC010000011.1 GCA_030858885.1 Actinomycetota bacterium | reverse complement strand
GTGCGCGCTACTGACCGTGCGTGCCGACCCGTGCCGCCCGCTGCCAGCCCGTCCCCTCTCCCGGGGATGGCGGCGTCCGCCGCCCGACTCAGCGGACGGCCGAGCCGACCGCCGACCGGCCGCGCTTTAGCCGGAATGGGACAGCCGGACGGGCAGTGCCTGAGAAAGGACAATGACATGTACGACCGACGTTGGACAGCCGTGATCGTGGCGCTGGCGGTGGCGCTGATCGCCACCTCGAGCTTGGCGCTGCACCAGCGCGCGACGCTGAGCCGGGTGCGTGCCGAGTCGGCCCGGCTGACCGCCAAGGTCGACCGGCTGCAGCAGCGCGTCGAGGAGCTGGCCGACCCCTTCGGCGGCCTGTTCGACGACCTGTTCGACAACACGCCAGACGATCAGTCAACTCCCGACCTCGGCGCACCCCACAACGGGGACGACGATGGCGGACTGCAGGGGCTGCTGGGCCGCCTCGCCGACTCGTTGGACGCCCCCAGCGAGGGGGACAGCGCAGCGCCGTCGCTGCCTGACCAAGCCGAGCTGTCCGCCTGCGCCGACTCAGAACCCGAGACGCATAGCCCGCCCGCCGACACCGAGGGTGCCGAGGGGAACCCGATTGCGGTGATCGCCGGGCAGGTCGCCGCCGACCGCGGCCTGGACTTCACCGCACCGGTCGACGCGGCCTTCCACACCAGCGACCAGGTCGCCGACGCGGTCCGCGACGACCTGGACGACAACTACCCCGCCGACCAGGCCGACATGGACGCCCGGATCCTGACCGCGCTGGGCGCCATACCAGCCGGCACCGACCTGCGCGCACTCGTTGCCGGCCTGCTGGACGCCGAGATCGCCGGCTACTACCACCGCGACACCCGCCAGCTGGTCGTGCGCACCGACGACCCCGACGCCCCGTTGAGCGCCGCCCAACGCGTCGCCCTCGCCCACGAGCTGCAACACGCCCTGGCCGACCAGACGCTGGGCCTGCCCCGCCACGACCCCGACGACGGCGACACCGACGCCGCCCGCGCCGCGTTGGCCGTCGTCGAAGGCGACGCCACCCTCACCATGCAGCGCTACGCCGCCGCGGAACTTGGCGTCATCGACCTGCTGTCGGTCGCCGCCGACAACCTCACCGCCGGGCGCGACCAGCTCGACACCGCCCCCCACTACCTGCAACAAGAACTGCTGTTCCCCTACATCCAAGGGCTGCGGTTCGTGTGCCAGCTGTACGCCGACGGCGGCTGGCCCAACGTCAACCAGGCGTACAACACCCCGCCCACCACCACCGCCGAAGTGCTGTTCCCTGACCGCTACGGCGACCAGCCCACCAACCCACGCGACCCCAAACCGCTGCCGGCGCCGTGGACACTCGCCCGCCAAGACACCCTCGGCGCCGCCGAACTGCTGTGGCTGCTGCAAGCACCAGGCGGCGACCCCACCCGCGCCACCGACGACCCAGGCGCCGCCGCCCAAGCCTGGGCCGGCGGCGAGCTGGCCCTATGGACCGACGGGCCCGACACCGCCATCGCAATCGCACTCGACGAGCAACCAGGACACGACCGACTTTGCGCCTCCGCCCGCCAGTGGTACACCGCCGCCTTCCCCGACAACCACACCACAACCAGCCCCAACGGCCGCCACTCCAGCCACGACGGACAAACCCAAGACGCCCTCATCACCTGCACCGACGACCAGATCCGCATCGGCATCGCCCCAGACCTGAAAACCGCCAGCCACTTCGGGCTGTAGCACTGGCAGACGCCAACGGTGACGCCAACTTTCGGCCAAGGACGGCAATGAGACGCAGCGGCTCTAGAGGCACGGGGGCGCCCCATGAGGATCCGGGGCTACCGGTAGTGCTGATCTGGCGGCATCATCCGTTGTGGCATGCGTCGGGGTGAACAGATGCACAAGGACGACGTCGAGGTCAGCGATGCGCTCGCGCGTGTCCTGGTCGACTCGCAGTTCCCCGAGTACGCAGGGTTAGCGCGTCGTCGGCTGCCGATTTCGGGGACCGTCAACGTGATCTTCCGCCTCGGGCCGCACCTGAGCTTGCGATTCCCACGACGAGCAGGTGACACGAACGCAACCCGCGCGGCGCTCGAACGCGAAGCCGACCGCGCCGCCGAGTTCGCTGACGTGGCGACCGTGGACGCTCCAAGACCAGTGAGTATCGGCGCGCCGGCGCACGGCTATCCGATGGCATGGTCGATACAGACGT
>JALZLC010000368.1 GCA_030858885.1 Actinomycetota bacterium | reverse complement strand
CGGGCTGGTGGTCGTGCAGATCGCTCTGGGAGCCGCCAACCTCTTCAACGGCTCGCAGGCCTGGACGGTCGTGCCGCACCTGGCGGTGGCGAGCTGGATCTGGACGGTGCTGGTGACCGACGCGGCGCTGGCCTACCGGCTCGGCGCACCTTCGCCCGTCCCTGACCCGTCGGCCGCCGCCGCCGCGGTCCAGCGGGTGGCCGCGTAGTGACCGCCGAGGCTGCGTCGCGCTCCGCCGGTTCCGTCATCTCCGCCTACGTGGCGCTGACCAAGCCGAGGATCATCGAGCTGCTGCTGGTGACCACGGTCCCGACCATGGTCATCGCCCAGCGCGGACTGCCGCCGCTGGGCCTGGTGCTGGCGACGCTGATCGGCGGGACGCTGGCCGCCGGCAGCGCCAATGCCGTCAACAACTACGTCGACCGCGACATCGACGGCCTGATGGCGCGCACGGCTCGACGCCCGCTGGTACGCCACACGGTGAGCCCGCGCAACGCCCTGCGCTTCGGCGTGGTGCTGGGTCTGGTGGCGTGTGGATGGCTGGCGCTCACCGTCAACCTGCTGTCGGCGGGCCTGGCGGCCGCGGCGATCCTGTTCTACGTCTTCGTGTACACCCTTGGCTTGAAGCGGCGGTCGCCGCAGAACATCGTGATCGGTGGCGCCGCCGGCTGCGTGCCCGTGCTCATCGGCTGGGCCTCGGTGACCAACGAGATCGGCCTGCCGGCGCTGGTGCTGTTCGCCATCGTGTTCGCCTGGACACCGCCCCATTTCTGGGCACTGGCCGTCAAGTACCGCGACGACTACGCCAGGGCGGGGGTGCCGATGCTGCCGGCGGTGCGCGGTGTCGCCGAGACGGCGCGGCAGATCCTGCTGTACTCCTTCATCCTCGTCGCGTTCACCTTGCTGTTCGGGCCGCTGGGGCACATGGGCTCGCTGTACCTCGCCTCCGCGCTGCTGCTAGGAGCGCTGTTCCTGCTGCGGGCCTGGCAGCTGTTGCGCGAGCTGTCGGAGGCGGCGGCGATGCGGCTGTTCCGCTACTCGATCGCCTACCTCGGGCTGCTGTTCACCGCCATGGCCGTCGACGCCGCCCTTTAGGGCCAACCCCGGGGTCCCGCGACTTTGTCAACGCTGAGGCGACAGAGTCGCGGAACCCGGGCTGCAACGGGGAGGAGCGCACGGAATGGTGATGGCCAAGGGCAACGGGCTGCGGCGCGGCCGGCGGCATTCGCCTCCCGCGCGTTCCGGCCGCAGCGATGACCTGGCCCGGCGGGTTCTGACCGCGCAAGACCTGGCCGTGCCGCGCGCGCGGCATCGGGAGCCGTGGCACCGCGACGTGCAGGGCGGCACCGCGCGGGCTGCGGTGTTCGGGATCAGCGACGGGCTGGTCAGCAACGTCTCGCTGATCCTCGGGTTCGCCGGTGCCGCCCCCGCGCCGTCGGTGGTTCGCCTCGCCGGCATCGCCGGGCTGCTGTCGGGCGCCTGCTCGATGGCCGCCGGCGAGTACGTGTCGATGCGCGCCCAGCGCGAGCTGTTCGCGCGTGAGCTGCATGTCGAAGCCGCCCAGATCACCGAGGACCCTGACGGCGAGCACGCCCAGCTGGTCGACATCTTCATCAACCGCGGGATCGAGCCCGAGACGGCCCGGCTGCTTGCGACCGAGCACATGCGGACCCCCGAGCTGGCGCTGCTGACCCATGCCCGCGAGGAGCTTGGCATCGACCCCACCGAGCTGGGTTCGCCGTGGGGGGCTGCGGGATCGTCCTTCGTCGCATTCGCCGTCGGCGCGAGCGTGCCGCTGGTGCCCTGGCTGCTGCTGACCGGCGGCGCGGCGGTGTGGCTGTCGGTGCTGCTGGGTGCGGTCGCAGCCTTGGCGATCGGCGGCACGCTGGGTCGGCTGGCAGGACGCTCACCGCTGCGATCAGCCTTGCGCCAACTCACCGTCGCGGCACTCGCGGCCGGCGTGACCTACCTGATCGGCACGCTGATCGGCGTCACGATCGCTTGACACAGTGCCGCCCATGCGGGAGTCCACCGACCAATCTGGTGACCGATCGCCGGTCGCACAGTGTTGTGAAACAATTCAGTCGGAGTCGACACCTAGAGCCTCGAGACTGACTGCGGACAGGGATGAAGCACGCGGTACAGCTCGTTCACCTACTACATCGGCCACTCCCTGGTCAAGGCCAATTGGTGACCAGGTACGGCCCACTTGCTCGTAGACTGACGGAGCTGTGCTCGAATTCTCCTCTGCTAACCACAACACAACGTTGTCGCCAGGAGCCAAGGTCACAGATTGTTCCGACTCACCAGCGGGCTGGATGACCTGGATCTGTCGTGGCCCTTCGCCCTTTAGGTACTCCGAAACCTCTACCGTTGACACGAGTTGCTCCAGAATGGATCCCTCATCCACCTGGGTGTTGTCGCCAGCATCCTCCACGATGAATTGCTCGTCCGTCACGGTTCCCACCACGGAGATATCCGCGGTCCGTACCACTTCGCTGAGGTTTTCGTACTGCGGTCCTGAGAAACTCTGTTGTGTCACTGTTGTTGACCCCCCACACGCACTGATGACGAGGACCGACGCGAGGCTTACTGCAGTAGACATCAGCCTGTTGGTGGGGCGAGCCTTCGTTGAAAGACCATTCAGGTAATGCATGGTGAGCTCCCCTACTCCCAGCGGAACACCAGCGCGGCGATGAGCGGGGCGGCCACACCCCAGACGGTGAGCACGACCAAGGCGCCGGCGCTCGACGTGCCGCCGCCGAACGCGCTCCGGAGGACGCTGGTCAGTGCGGCGGGCGGCAGCAGCGTTGCAAACCCGGCCAGCGCGTCGGGCAGCGTGTCGAGGGGGAAGACCATGCCGCTGGTCAGCAGGAGGACCACGAACAGGGCGTTGGCCAAGGCCAGCGTGGCCACCGCCCGCAACCGGCCCGCCAGCGCCAGGCCGACGCCACAGAATGCCGCGGTGGCCAGCAGGAGCGCGCAGGCGGCCAGCAGCACGCCGCTGGGACGCAGCGCCGGCCGCCACCCGAGCAGCGATGCCACCGCAACGACGACGATGACTTGCACCGCCTGCACGGTCAGGACGGCCCCGATCTTGGCGGCCACCAGCTCCCAGCGGCGTAGCGGCGTCGCGCCGAGCCGCTTGAGGACCAGGTAGAAGCGCTCGAAGCCGGTGGCGATGGCCAGCGACACCATCCCCGCCCCCATCAGGGCCAAGGTGAGGACGCCGGGGACCAGAAAGTCGACCGGCCGGCCTCGCACCGGCAGCACGTCCACGACGCTGAAGAACACCAGCACCCCAACCGGGATGCCAAGCGTTACCAGCAGGTTCTCGCCGTTGCGGGACAGCAGCCGCAGCTCCATCGCACTCTGCGCACGCAACCGTCGCAGGCTCATCACCCGCCCTGCCGGGTCAGGCGCAGGAACACGTCTTCAAGGTTGGGGGAGTTGACGGAGATCCCGGTCAGCGTCAGCGAGCGCTCGGCGAACCAGGCGCTGACCCGCGGGATGGCCTCGGGACCCGCCTCCAGCAGCCAACGACCGGCGCCGTCGGACGTCACCGCGGCGCCGACCCCCGCCGCCAACCCGGCGGCGTCGAGGTCCTCGGGCGTCGTGAGCAGCAGCCGGCCACCCGCGCGCGTGTCGGCGGCGACCAAGGCGGCGGGGGAGTCGACCGCGCATAGGCGGCCGCCGTCGATGACGGCCACCACGTCGGCGAGGCGTTCGGCCTCGTCCATGAAGTGGGTCGT
>JALZLC010000366.1 GCA_030858885.1 Actinomycetota bacterium | reverse complement strand
TGGCTGCCGTCGACGGGCTAGCCGAGCAGGCGGCCGCCGAGGGCATCCCGCTACGACGCCCGCGGCTCCTGCCCCCAACCGCGCTGGCCCACGTGGTCAGCACGGTCGCCGACTCGGCTGGGCTGGCAGCTGCCTGGCGGCAGGCGGTCTACGCCGCTTTCTGGCGCGACGCCAGCGACATCAGCGACCGCGAGGTGCTGACCACGCTGGCCGCCGGTGCCGGGCTAGAGACCGTCGAGGTGGTTGCGGCGCTGGGCGACCGGGCCTTGCTGGCGGCCGTCCGGCGGCGGACCGCGGCGCACCGGCGCAAGGGCGTTGGCGGGGTCCCGACGATCCTGACCCAGCGCACCCTCGTGCCGGGCCTCCTGCCGGTCTCCGACCTGCGAGCCCTCGCCGCGCTGTGAACGGGCCGGCCGGGCACCCCGGCGTGGGCGCGGTGATCGCTAGGGTTGCTCGCCATGGTGTTGCTGTCCGATCGCTACGAACTGGGTGCCACGATCGGGGCAGGCGGCATGGCCCGGGTCGTCCAGGCGCACGACCGCCTCCTGGATCGTCCCGTCGCGGTCAAGCTGATGCGCGACGACCTGTCGGCCGATCCCACGGTCCGCCAACGGTTCCTGCGCGAGGCCAGGGCAGCGGCCCGCTTCGCTCATCCCAACGCCGTCGCGGTGTACGACACGGGCCAGGACGGGCGCCGCCCGTGGATCGTGATGGAGCTGGTCGATGGGGACAACCTCGCCGACCGGCTCGCGGCCGAGGGGGCTCTCCCCGCCGAGACGGCGAAAGCGATCACCGATCAGGTGCTGGCCGCACTGTCGGCCGCGCACCGCGCCGGCATGGTGCATCGTGACGTCAAACCGGCCAACATCCTGCTGCCCGATCGTGGCGGCGTGAAGCTGACCGACTTCGGGATCGCCAAGGGGATTCAAGAGGCCACCGCCGGGCTGACGGCCACGGGACAGCTCATCGGCACCGCCAAGTACCTGGCCCCCGAGCAGGTCGACGGTCACCCGGCGACACCGGCCTCCGACATCTACGCCATGGGCGTGGTGCTGTACGAGATGCTCGCCGGTGCGCCACCGTTTTCCGGCGAGAATGCCCTGGCAGTCGCGCTGGCTCATACCCGCGACCCGGTGCCGCCGCTGCTCGGCGTCGACCCGACGCTGGCGTCGGTTGCCGAACGGGCGCTGGCCAAGGACCCCGCCGGTCGCTACCCCGACGCCGCGGCGATGCGCGAGGCGCTGGGCGGTGACTCGCGCGGAGCGCCCGTCGCACCGGTAGCCTCCGCCGCCGCAACGGTGCCATTGCGCGACCCCTCGGCAGCCGCGACGGTGCCCGATCGCGAACGCAACCGCCCACCCTGGTTGCTGATCGGTGTGGTGGTGCTGGCCTTGCTCGGCCTGCTCGCCTTTGCGGCCGACAGCCTGATGGACGGCACTACAGGACAGGCTGGCCAGCGCAGCCAGCGCCAGCCGCGCCAGGGCGGCGAGGTGCCCATCACGCCGGGATCAGAATCCGAAGCGCAACAGACCGAGCCAGCACAGACCGAGCCCGAGCAGACCGAGCCCGAGCAGGCCGAGCCCGAACAGGTTGAACCAGCGCAGACCGAGCCGCAAGAGCCCCCTGCGCCGACCAGCCTCGCTGAGCTGATCGCGCTGCTGGACGCCGATGACGGCGCCTACGGCGAAAAGCAGCCCGACCTTGTCGACAAGCTCACCGACCTGCTGGGCAAGTCCGAGGGCGAGCGCCCCGAGGAAGCCGCCAAGCTGCAGGAAGAGATCGGCGAGTGGGTCGCCAACGGTGAACTCGACGCCGAGATCGCTGCCCTCGCGGTGCGGCTGCTGGAGCCGCTGGCGGCTCAGCGGCCAGCCGAGGACGACGGTGAGGACGACGATGACGAGGGTGACGACGGGGGCGAGGACAACGGCGACGAGGGTGCCGACTGAAGGCGCCCTCAGACCGCAGGACTGGGCGCACGCAGCGGGTCGGGAATGACCTGGAGGTACAGCTGCTCGAAGCGCTCGGCCACCCGCGCCTGGTCGTACTCGGCTAACGCCACCTCACGGCCGGCCTGTCCCAGCCGCTCGGCGAGTGCGCGGTCGGCCAGCAGCGCGCGCAGGGCGTCGGCCAGCGCCGGGACATCGTCTGGCGGCACCAGCGTTCCGGTCACGCCGTCGAGCACGATCCCCGCCGGTCCGCCCAGCCTGGTGGCGACGACGGCGGTGCCGCGCATCATCGATTCGGTGACGACATTGCCGAACGGCTCTTCCCAGCGGCCGGGCGCCACCTGCACCCAGGCGATGTTGAACTCACGCTCGAGGACGCGGCGCGGGAGGTGACCGACGAACTCCACCCGAGCGTAGAGCCCGGGTTCGTTGAGCGGGTTGCCGTCGGACCCAGGGCTGACCAGAGCGGCGTTGAAGCCTGCCGCGGTCGTGAAGGTCGGCCGACCGTAGGCGGCGCTGACCGTTGCGATCCACGGCCCCGCCAACACCGCGAGAGTGGCGACGGCCACCCCGGCGTTGGCCAGGACGCGCCGGCGCGCGGTCGGTGATCCGGCCAGCTGTGCCTGGGCACCGAAGGCGAGCAGCCCATGCACGGCGAGGAACGGCAACGCATACGCCTTCGCCAGGTAGGCGGCGGCGGCGAGCGCGCCGGCCTGCAACCCGGCGGTCCTGGCGCGGGAGAAGCCGGGGCCGAGGACGACTCCGCACCAGGCGAGCAGGAGGGGGACGATCAGGAGATCGGGACCCAGCCGGAACAGGCTTGCCCACACCAGGATCGGGGATGCCACCAGCCGCATGCCGTCGGTGACCGGCTCACTGACCCCAGCGGCGAGGGCCAGACGGCGCAGCGCCACCAGCGTGAGCACCGCGCTGCCAGAAGCAGGAGGCGGATGGCGAGCGCTGGCGTGACGCCGATGGCCAAGAGGGGCACCAGCAGCCATGTCAGCAGTGGGGACCAGTAGCCGCTGACCGCCGCGGACCAGCGTCCCCCGAGCCAGTGCTCGGCCAGGGCGGTGTACGCGACGCCGTCCGGGTTCACATACCACTGCACCCCGGGATACAGCGCCAGCCAGCCGGCGATCAGGACCACAAACGGGGCCAAGCGCAGCGCGGTTCCGGCCCGTGCCGGCGGACCACCCACGGGGGCTGCGCGTTGCGCTTTCAGATGACCGGCGGTTCCCGGTAGACGCCGAAGACGTCTTTGAGGGCCTGACTGATCTCGCCGAGGGTGGCGTCGGCGCGGACGGCGTCCATGATCACCGGCACAAGGTTGGCGTCGCCGCGTGCGGCGACGCGCAGCACCTCCAGCGCCTGGCCTGTCTTGCCGGCATCACGTGCCGCCCGGAAGTCGGCAAGCCGGGCCGACTGCGCTCGCTCCACGTCGGCGGAGATCTTCAGCACCTCCAGCTCGCGCTCGTCGGGATCGTGGTGGACGTTGACCCCGACGATGCGCTTGGTGCCTTTCTCCAACGCCTGCTGGTACGCGAACGCGGCGTCGGCGATCTCGGACATGAACCAGCCGCTCTCGATGCCGCGCAGCAGCCCGGCGGTGATGCTGCCGTCGTTGGACTGGGCCAAGATCCGCTCGAAGTAGGCCTCGGTGTCGGCCTCCACCTTGTCGGTCATCCACTCGACGAACCAGGATCCGCCAAGGGGGTCGATGGTGTTGGTCACGCCCGTCTCCTCGGCGATGACCTGCTGCGTGCGCAGCGCCACCTTGGCGGCGTGGTCCGACGGCAGGGCCAGCACCTCGTCCAGCGCGTTGGTGTGCAGCGATTGGGTGCCGCCGAGCACCGCCGCCATCGCTTCCAGCGCGGTCCGCACGATGTTGTTGTCCGGCTGCTGCGCGGTCAGTGACACGCCGGCGGTCTGGGTGTGGAACCGCAGCAGCATCGCCTTGTCGGCGGTCGCGCCGTAGCGCTCGCGCAGCCATCGGGCCCAGATCCGACGCCCGGCGCGGAACTTGCCGATCTCTTCGAAGAAGTCGATGTGCGAGTCGAAGAAGAACGACAGCCGGGGCGCGAACGCGTCGACTGCCAGGCCGCGCGACTTGCCGAGCTCGACGTAGGAGAAGCCCGCCGCCAGCGTGAACGCCAGCTCCTGTGCCGCGGTCGAACCTGCCTCACGAATGTGATAGCCCGACACCGAGATCGGGTGGTAGCGGGGCACCTGCCGACTGGTGAACTCCATCAGGTCGGCGATCAGCCGCAGGTGCGGCTGCGGGGGGAACAGCCACTCCTTCTGCGCGATGTACTCCTTGTAGATGTCGGTCTGCAAGGTCCCGGCGAGCTGATCCAGCGCGAAGCCTTGCCGCTCCGCGGCGACGGCGTACATGGCGAACAGCACGACGGCCGGGCCGTTGATGGTCATCGACGTGGTGATCTCGCCCAGCGGGATGCCGTCGAACAGTCGCTCGACGTCGGACAGCGTGTCCACGGCCACGCCGCAGTGGCCAACCTCCCCCGCCGACTCCGCCTCGTCGGAGTCGCGCCCCATCAGCGTCGGCATGTCAAAGGCCACCGACAACCCGTGCTGGCCGGCGCGCAGTAGGTCGTGGTAGCGCTGATTGGTGTCGCTGACGCTGCCAAAGCCCGCGAACTGGCGGATGGTCCACCGTCGGCCCCGGTACATCGAGGGGTACACGCCGCGGGTGAACGGATACACCCCGGGATAGCCGATGCGCTCAAAGTCCGGCGTGTGGCTGTCGGGCCCGACCAACGGCGGCACCGGCACCTCCGACAGGGTCGTGAAGTCCTCGTCCCGTTCCGGAGTCGCGGCGTAGCGACGCTGCCACTCCACCAGCTCGTCGTCCTTGTGGCCTGCCGCTTCTCTCCTTGAGGACATCTGGTCATAGTCGTTGGAGGTCACTGCGGCTCCTGTTGGGAAAGGAAGCAGGCGGGACGCCATTCTGCCATCGGCGACGCCACCGCCCGTGCCGCACGCAGCCCTGGGAACCCCAGCATCGCTACGATCGTTGCCCGCGATCGCCGAACGCCTCGTCCCACGGGAGCCAAGGAACGAACATGGCCCGCTGGATCAGCTGGTCCGAGCGTATCGACAGGCCCGTGAGCGCGACCGAGTGGCCGGTAAGCCTCGATGAGCTCGTCGACATGGTGTCGTCCACCACGCAGGCTGAGGCGACGGTTCACGCACAGGGGTCGCGGTGGGCGTTCGAGGCGCCCGCGTACTGCCCGAACCTGGTCGTGGACACCACGGAGTTGTCGGGATTCCCGGTCGAGCTCGCCGACGCGGTGGTGCGCCCCGATCGAACGCCGGGCCGCTACCTCGTCGGGGTTGCCGCCGGCACCAAGGTGCGCAACCTTTACCGGGCCCTCGCCTTCGACAACCCGCGCGGCTACCGGGGACGTACCCGCTCGCCCTACGAGGCCCGTCCCAGCATTCCGCTGGCAATCGAAGCAGCGCATCTGGACGCTGCCCGTGCTCGGCGGAGCCGGCGGCCAGTCCATCGCCGGCGCGATCAGCTCCGGCACCCATGGCGGCGATGCGGCGCGGCCGCCGCTGTCCGACTCCGTCAGGCCATCGTCTTGGTGGCCGCGGGCGGCGTGGTGTACCTGCTCGAGGACGACCGCAAAGGCGAGGAGATCGTCAACGAGGAAGTGCTCAGCGCGCGGATCGGTCATCGGGTGACGCCAGTGCGAGACGCTGACCTGTTCGAGGCGGCGCTCGTGTCAGCCGGGCGTCTTGGAGTGATCTGGGCGTACGTCATCGAGGTGCACGACGAGACCGGCGTGGCCATCATCGAGACCCGCGACGTTTCGCGCTGGGACGTCGTTCGCGAGACGCTCGTCGCCGACGCCAGAGGCGCCGCGACGGCAGACGAGTTCCTGCAGGTGGTCGTGGAGCCGATCGGCGGAGGAGCCCTACAAGGCGTACGTCACGCGCCACAGCATGAAGGCGGGGAACCCGACCGACGAGGCTGCCGACCCACCGTTGACCCATGTGGCGCGGGCGCGCGAGCAGTCGGGAGCCGCGCTGGCCTTCCAGCTGCTGCTCACCCCGCGCGGCTTGGAGCTTCTCAGCACGCTGGTAACCCGCCTGCCGGCCTCCCTCAACCCAGCTGTCCACGCGCGGATCGTGGCGCGGCTCGCCGAGATCGGCACCACGCGCCCCAATGGGACGACGTACATCGCCGGCGACGCCGTCGCTGACATGCTCAACGACCTCACCGAGTTGGACCGCGGTTGGGTCGTGCTCAAGGCGCTTGCCGATGTGCTGGTCGCCAACGAGCAGCGCGACTACATCTGGCATCCCGGTGCGCGGTGGGAGGTGAAGGGGGACACGCTTCGAGATCGCTGCCTTCTACAATTACGAGGCTGACGACGGCTACCGCGGGGAGTCCATCGAGGTCTTCTTCCCTGTCGATGATGGGCTTGTCGACACGATTGAAGCGCTGCTCGACGTCTTCGGCGAACTCCAGCGGGAGAACCTTCCGGTGGCGGCTTACGTCTCGCTGCGTTTCATGGCCCCGACCCGAGCGACGCTGGGCTTGGCGCGGTGGCCGCTCAGCTGCTCGGTCGAGGTGGCGGCCCTGCGCGGCACGTCCGGAGCAGAACCCCTGATCCATCGACTGGAGCGTGTCACGCGGTTGCGCGGCGGCACGGTCCATTGGGGTCAGCGCAACGGCCTGGATCCCCGGGCTGTGCGCGACACGCTCGGGCCTGACCTTGACCGATGGCACGCGGCCGTGCGCCAGCTCGACCCACACTTCGTCTTCTCGAACCCCTTCTCGATTGATCACGGGCTCGACCCCCCACCCGGCGTGTCCTGGCGGGACTGGAACGACCTGCGGCAACTCGGTCTCCACGAGGCGGTCATCCCGTCAGGAGCCGGCACACAGGTCGAGATCCTCGCGCGGGGCGACGACGGGCGGCTGGAGTCGCTGACCCTGGACAACATGGCTCAGCCCGTCGGCTCCTGGACACAAGTGCGCCCGGAGTCCGGGCTGTATCCCCCGGTGGTGGTTGCGGCACCGGCCGGTCGCCTCGATCTCTTCGAACTCAATGACAGCGGGTGGTTGCGACACACATGGCGCGACCCCGCGGACATGCTGTGGCGGGAGTACAACGTCAAGGGCTGGCCTGGCCCGGGCGACTTCTCGACCGATCTTCCGCGACTCTCGGCCACAGCGCATGGCGACGGCCGGATCGAAATCTTCGGGCGTGCCGCTCTTCGTCACAGTCATTGGCTGGGGCACACGTGGGCGCACGCCCGGGAAGGCTGGTGGACCACCGTCCACTACCGCCCAGACGCCTCGCTCGGCCAGCCTCCAGCAGCGGCTGCTCGGCGACAGGCCGGTCGGGAGGTCCTGGTGGTGGCCGGCGTGACCCATGACCAGTCCCTCGTGACCCGCCACCAGCTCGACCGGGCCGACGACGCCGACTGGTCCGACTGGGCAGCAGTGCCCGCCCACGAGCTTCCAGGTGCACCGGCCTCGGCGCCCGTGCTCGTGGCGCCGCAGGACCAGGAGCTACGTCTCTTCTACATCGACGTGCTGGGACGCGTGGTGATGGGCGTCGACGTCGGCGACCAACTGCACCCCGTGTGGTCGTTCACGACGGTGGCGACGCAAACGGCCCTGTCACCGGCTCTGACAACCATTGCGCACGCGGGCAGGACCTGGCTCGCGGCTCGCTCCCAACAGGGTGAACTCGTCTGCTGGGACTTCGCAGCGGGGCAGACGGGCGCGTTGGGCCGCTACCTGGACGCGGCCACCAGCGTCCCCGCCGCCATCGGCGGCATCCCCGGCACCCCGGCCGTCGCGATCGTGGCACGCCGTGAGGACGGCTGGCTCGCGGCTCGCAGAGTCGAGCCGAGCGGGCCATAGCCGCTTGCGGTGTGCGGGCAGACCGCGCTAGGAGTCGACCTCTGCGGCGCCGGTGTCGCCGGCCGGCGCAGTGGTCCCAGCGGCCCCGCTGCCCGCCGAGAACGTGTAGGTGCCTCCGTACAGG
>JALZLC010000362.1 GCA_030858885.1 Actinomycetota bacterium | reverse complement strand
CTGCTGCACTACATCCACACGCCCTGGGTGCAGCCGGCCTACCTGCGGCGACTGCCGGATCCGATCGGCGACCACGTGCTGCGGGGCCTGCTGGCCGCCGACGTGGTCGCGTTCTCCTCGCCGGCCTGGTGCGAGGCGTTCCGCCGCTGCGCCGCCGAGTTCCTTGGGGCCGCGGTCGAGGACACCGACGTGGTGCTGGATGGTCGCCGTACCCATGTCGCAGACTTCGTCCTGGGCGTCGACGCCGACGACCTCGCCAGCTCGGCGGCCTCCGAGGAGGTCGCAACCGCCGCCGATGACCTCGATGCGGAGCTGGACGGCCGCAAGCTGATCCTGCGCGTGGACCGCAGCGACCTGTCCAAGAACATCCTGCGGGGCCTGCTGGCCTACGAGCTGTTACTGGAGCGTCATCCCGAGCACCGTGGCGCGGTGTGGCACTACGCGCATCTCAACCCGTCGCGGCAGGACGTCACCGAGTACCGCGACTACCTGCAGGCCTGTCAGCAGGCCGGCGAGCGCATCCAGGAGCGCTTCGGCGAGCCGGCGCTGACCGTCTACGTAGGCGACGACTATCCCCGCGCGGTGGCGGCACTGCAGCGCAGCGACGTCCTGCTGGCCAACCCCGTCACCGACGGCACGAACTTGGTGGCCAAGGAAGGCCCGGCGCTGAACGACCGCGACGGCGTGCTCATCCTGTCGCCGAGCGCCGGCGCCGCCGACGTGATGGCCTCCGGCGCGCTGCTGGTCAACCCCTACGACGTCGAGGCGCAGGCCGAGGCGCTCCACCAGGCGCTGACGATGGACGACGAGGAGCGCGCCGCCCGAGCTCGGCTGCTGGACGAAGCCGCCCGGCGCGGCGGCCCGCTCGAGTGGTTCGCCGCCCAACGCGAAGCGCTGGCAACGGCCGTCGCCCGCCCCTGAGCCTGATCACAGCGCGACCGCCTCGCTACGCGAGGGCTGACCGACTGCGCTACCGCTTCCCTGTTCGAGCGCTGGCCCGGTCGAGTCGGTGCGCCAACGCGGTGAGCCAGGCGGCCACCGCCTCGGTCCCGACCAGGACTGCGTCGGCCGCGTCGCGCAGCTGCGGCGGGGTCTCGTCGCCGTGGTCGACCGCAATGGCGGCGCCTCCGACCTCATGCGCAGCCGTAAAGGCGGCGAGGTCACCGCGGTCGTCGCCGACGTAGACCACTTCGTGAAGCGCCAACTCGTCATGCAGCGCCCGCACCGACGCCCCTTTGTCCCAGTTCACGGGCGGGCGCAGCTCCTCCACCAGCTTTCCGGGTTCCCGGGCGAGACCGGTCTGGGCGGCCAGGACCTCGGCGAGCTGGCTCACCATCCGGCCAGCCCGGTCGCGGTCGGGCGCATTGCGCCAGTGCAGCGCGACCGATAAACCCTTGTCCTCCAACAGGACGCCCGGCGCCCCGGTCAACGCGGCGGCGATACGGTCCTTGACGCCGTCGACGGTGTCCTGCCAGGCCGCTGCCTCGTCACGGGCTCGAGGTCCGCCTTCCGACCACTCCTGCAGCCCATAGAGACCGAGGAGTCGCACGCCGTCGACCGCGACCCGGTCGGCCAGCAACGCCACTGGTCGTCCGCTGACCACCGCCACGCAGCCCAGCCGGCGCACAAGCCGAGCCAGGATGCCGACCAGCTCCTCGGGCATCGCCGAGCTGGCCGGATCGTCCACGATGGGCGCCAGCACCCCGTCGAAGTCGAGCAGCAACCCGCCATGCTCGGCGGCATCGACCAGCCGCTGGGTCACCCGTGTCAGCGCTGGATCGGGCGCGGTCGCTGGGGCCATGAACCGCGCAGCATAGTCGGGCGGCCGCGACCGACGTCAGCCCCAGCCTCCAGGCGAGGCGGCGAAGTACCCCGCGACGAGCGCGGCCAGTGATGGGTCGACGTCGGCCACCGCCTCGGGCGGCGGCCCATCCTCGGCGTGCAGGCTCGGCAACCAGAACGCCACGTCGAACGCCGCACTACCTCGGCAGGCACCGTTCCAGTCGACCAGCAGGTTCCGGAAACCTAGGAAGCTCAGGTTGTCGCTGCGCACGTCGGCGTGCACCAGCGCATCGCCGTCGAGCACCGCCGCGTCATCGGCGGCCAGCAATCGATTGAGCGCGCCGGACAACCAATCCGGCCGGCACAGCCCAGGCTCAGGAAGGGTTCCGGGTCGTTCGCCGCGGCGCCTCAGCTGGCCAGATCGGGGTCCAACACCAGCAACGGGAGTCCGTGCTCGTCATCGAACCCAAGCATCTCCGGGAGGAACGGAGCTCGCAGGGCCGCATAGACGCGCTGCTCGGCCCGCAGCCAACCAGCCGTGAGCTCGTCCACGGCCGCCTTGACAAACACCGAGCCGCCGTCGCCCAGGTCGACGACCCAGCGTTGCGCGTTGGTGTAGCCGCCGGCGACGGCAGACCACCGCCGGGGGGTCCCAGACGCGCCGCCACCCGCTCGACCAGCCAGCCCGGCGGTGCGGATTCAGACGGCGCGGTGCGCAGGGGACACCTCGGGTAGCAAGGCCGGCGGCAGCGGGTCAGCCACGCGCGGGGGTGCTCCAGTCGGCCCCCAGCGACCCGCCTTCCCGGCCGCGCTCGACGGCGACCACCTCGGCCACGATCGACAGTGCGATCTCCTCGGCGCTGCGGCTGCCGATGTCAAGCCCGCAGGGGCTGTGCAGCCGGGCGATGTGCGCCTCGGGAACGCCACCGTCGCGCAGGCGGCGCACCGCCTCGGGCGCGTGCCGGCGGCTGCCGAGCATGCCGACGAAGAACGCGTCGCTGGCCAACGCCACCCGCAGCACCTCGTCGACCCAGGCAGCGTCATGGTCGGAAACCAACACCGCGTCGTGGGGTCCTGGCGGGGCGGCCAGAAGGTAGCGGGGCGGGTCATCGGCTTTGACCTCGACGCCCGCACGCACCGCCGTGTCCCCACCGGGGGCGACGAGAACCGTCCGCCGCCCGATTCCGCGGGCCAGGTCGACCACCGCCCGGCCGACCGGATTGGCGCCCAAGACCAAGACGGCCGGCACGGGTTCGTTGACCTCGGCGAACAGTTCGATGGCCCGGGCTCGGCCATGGCCAGGAAACTCCAGCCGGCGGCGGAGCGGCACGGGCTCGTCGAAGGCCTCGACAGCCAGGTCCGTTCCCGCCGAGTCGAACTCCGAGCATCCCAGCGTGCCGGCCAACACGCCGCCGGCACCCACGACCAACTTGGCTCCAGGGTGGCTGGGTGCGTCGCCCTCCACGGTCAGGACGGTCACGAGCACGACGCGGTCGCCGCGACCCCGGGTACGGGCCAGCGCGTCGTAGACGTCCATCGGCCGAACCGTACCCCGCCTCGCCCGTCCCCGAGCGACAGATCGTCCTGAGACGGGCTGCGCCCGCTACGCTGCTGCCGCGATTCCAGGAGGGCAGAGTCATCGGCGAGGCAGTTGTGGGCAACGGTTCGGACGGCGCCACGGCCGAACGCGCGGTGGACCGGCCCGGGCTCGGCGACAACGTGCACAACGGGCAGGTTGACGTCGACTTGCTCATCATCGGCGCCGGGCCAGCGGGGCTGTACGGCGCCTAC
Source organism: Actinomycetota bacterium (assembly GCA_030858885.1). The sequence continues at coordinate 2,085 of JALZLC010000362.1, read as the reverse complement.
TACGCCGGCTTTCGCGGCCTGCGCGTGGCGGTCATGGACTCCCTGCCCGAGGCCGGCGGCCAGGTCACGGCGCTGTACCCGGAGAAGCTGATCTTCGACGTGGCGGGGTTCCCGTCGATCAAGGGCCAGGCCCTGATCGACAACCTGGTGGAGCAGGCGGCACCCTTCGACCCGCGCTACCTGCTCAATCATCGCGCGGAGGAGATGGACCGTGACGAGGCTGGCGGCACGATCACCGTCACCAGCCATCGTGGGACGCGGGTCGAGTGCAAGAGCGTCATCATCACCGGTGGCATCGGTACGTTCACCCCCCGCCCGCTGCCCGACGCCGAGGAGTTCGAAGGTCGAGGCCTGCGCTACTTCGTGCCACGGCTGCACGAGCTGGCCGGCCTCGACGTGCTGATCGTGGGCGGCGGGGACAGCGCCTTTGACTGGGCGCAGAACCTCGAGCCGCTGTCCAAGTCCGTGACGCTGGTCCACCGCCGCGACAAGTTCAGGGCTCACGAGCACACCGTCAGCCAGGTGCTGGACTCCTCGGTGCGGGTGCTGACCTTCACCGAGGTCGCGCGGATCTGCGGGCAGGACGGGGTGCAGACCGTGGAGCTGTTCAACAACCGCACCGACGAGCGGCGGACCATCGAGGTCCAGGCCGTGGTCGCGGCGCTGGGCTTCACCGCCGATCTGGGGCCGCTCACCCGCTGGGGGCTGACCCAGCGCAAGCGCCACATTGTGGTGGACACCGCGATGCACACCAACCTGCCTCGAGTGTTCGCTGCGGGCGATATCGCCGACTACGACGGCAAGGTGCGGCTGATCTCGGTCGGTTTCGGTGAGGCGGCCACCGCCGTCAACAACGCGGCCATCGTCGTGGACCCGGCCGCCAAGCTGTTCCCCGGCCACTCCTCGGACCCGCACTGACGGTGTGGGACCTGGTGGTGGTCGGGGCCGGACCCGCCGGCGCGACCGCCGCCCTGGCCGCGATGCGCACCGACCCTGCAGCGCGGGTGCTGCTGCTCGACCGCGCGGACTTCCCACGCGACAAGGCCTGCGGTGACGGCATCGCGGTGCACGTCGCCGATCAGCTGCGCCAGCTCGGCGCGGCGCAGGTGCTCGCCGGCGCCCCACCCATCACCGGTCTGCGGCTGACCACGCCGGGAGGCGTCGTCGCCGCCGGCCAGCCTCGGCGGGCCAACTACGTGGTGCCCCGCACCGACTTCGACGCGCGGCTGGTCGCCGCCGCCGTGGACGCCGGTGCGCAGCTGCACAAGACCAAGGTGCGGACCGTGACCAGCGACGGGCCCAGCGTCGTGCTGGACGAGGGGCTCACCGCCCGGGTGGTGGTCGCGGCCGACGGGGCCAACTCGACGGTCCGCCGGCTGCTGGGGCTGCCCGCCAACCAGGGCCGGCACCTGGGCATCGCGGTGCGCGGCTACGCGCCCGGAGATCCGGCCGCCGTCGAGCAGCGCATCGACATGGTCGCCGACGGTTGGCCGGCCTACGCCTGGGACTTCCCGACCGGGATCGGGTTGCGCAACGTTGGCATCGGCGTGGTCCGCGACCAGCTGCGCGGCGGCAAGACGGCGCTGCACGAGCGGCTGATGCAGCGCTACCCCGAGACTGACGCCGCCACGTTGCGCGCCCACCACCTGCCCTTCTCCTCGTCGCGACCCCAGCCAGCACACGGTCGGGTGCTGCTCGCCGGTGACGCCGCGTCACTGATCAACCCCCTGTCGGGCGAAGGCATCTACTACGCGGTCGTCTCCGGCCGTCTCGCCGGCGAGGCGGCCATCCGACGGCCGGACGCCGCGGGTGCGGTGTACCGGCGAGGGTTGCACGCCACCCTCGGCCGCCACTTCTTCCACACGGCGACGCTGGCGCGCGTGATCCGTCACCGCCCGCTGGTCGAGGCGGCCGTGCGGTTGGCCGCCCGTCGCCGCCCTGCCTACGACGAGCTCGTCGAGATCGCACTGGGTCAGGGACTGGTGCGTGCCGGCACGCTGGCCCGAGTGGTGGCGTCCTACCGCCCGGCGTCGCGCGAGGAACCGGCGTGCGCCCGCTGATCGGCATCACGGCCTACGTCGAGCC
>JALZLC010000347.1 GCA_030858885.1 Actinomycetota bacterium | reverse complement strand
CGCGCGGCGCTGGATGACGCCGACCTGTCCACCAGCCTGGTGGTGGTGTCCAGCAAGTCGGGCACCACCGAGGAGACGCGCTGCTTCGCCGCGCACGCCGCCGAGCTCGTCGCGCCCGACCGCATGGTCGCCGTGACCGACGCCGGCTCACAGCTCGAGGCGCAGGCGCGCGACTCGGGCTGGCGTGAGGTGTTCGTGAATCCGGCTGACATCGGCGGGCGTTATTCGGCGCTGTCGCTGTTCGGGATGCTGCCCGCTGCCCTGCTCGGCGTCGACGTTGCCGAGATCTGGTTGGGCGCGGCCAACATGCGGCAGCGCTGCACCGCCGCCCCGGTCGACAACCCGGGCGCTCAGCTCGCGGCCTTCATGGGTGGCTGGGCGCGAGCTGGGCGGGACAAGTTGACGCTGCTGGCGCCAGCCGGCCTTGCGCCGCTGGGCGACTGGGTCGAGCAGCTGGTGGCCGAGTCGACCGGCAAGCAAGGCACCGGCATCGTCCCGGTGGTCGGTGAGCCGCTCGGTCCCGCGCAGGTGTATGGCGACGACCGCGCCTTCGTGGTCCTGCGCCTCGGCGCCGACGAGCTGCTTGGCGTCGATGAGCTGCTCGCCGCCGGCCATCCCGTGCACGAGATCGAGGTCGGCGACCGCGAGCAGCTCGGTGCGGAGTTCGTCCGCTGGGAGGTTGCCACTGCCCTGGCCGGCGTCCTGCTGGGCGTCGACCCCTTCGACGAACCCAACGTGGCCGAGTCCAAAGCCAACACCAAGGCGGTGCTCGACGAGGTCGCCGGCGGTGAGCAGATGGCCGCACCGGAGGCCGGCGAGGTCGCGAGGCTGCTGGAGCAGCTCGGCGAGGGCGACTACCTGGCGGTGCAGGCCTACCTGGCGCCGACGGCCGAGCACGCCGAACCGCTGGCGCGCTTGCGCACCGTCGTGCGAGACCGCCGCCGCGTGGCGACGACGTTCGGCTGGGGTCCGCGGTTCCTGCACTCCACCGGCCAGCTGCACAAGGGCGGGCCCGACACCGTGGTGAGCCTGCAGGTGGTCGACTCACCGACCAGCGGCCCGGCGATTCCCGACCGCCCGTATGACTTCGCCACCCTGGTACGGGCCCAGGCGCTGGGCGACCTGCGCAGCCTGCGCGACCACGGCCGGCGCGTGGTCCAGGTCGGCGTCGACGCAGCCGGCGGACTCGAAGGGCTGGCCGCCGCCGTGGAGGCCGCCACGCGCGGCGCGGAGGGATGACGCCGCCGGTCTCGGGTCGGGACTGGGTCGCCTTCGGGGTGGTTGCCGTGATCAGCGTGGTGTTGTCGCCGATCACCGCCGTCTGGGCCGTGCTCGTCGGACTCGTCGTGGTAGTGACGGGCTGGACCGCCCGCTGGTCGGGACTCGGCTGGGGCAATCCCGTTGCGCTCGCAGGAGCGGGCATGGCCGCGGGCACGCTCCCCTACTTCTTCGAATGGGCGTTGCTTCCGTAGTCCCAGTCAGCCAGGATCTTCAGTCGCGGGGTCTGCTTACGGCGGCCCGCCGCTCGGCGGTTATGTCGGCGATGAACCCGTACGGATAGTCCGGGCGACCAGGGTCGCTGACCTCATCCAAGCAGCTGGTCTGCTCCGGCGTCAGGTGCCAGCCAGCGGCACCGAGGTTGTCGTCGAGCTGCTCAACGCTACGCACGCCCAGGCCTCGACGCCGCGCTCCGGTCCTCCCCCAACCGCGTCGCGCAGGTTGGGTGCTCCTCCCGGCGGTACCGCTGCTTGGGTGCCCGGACGACTAGGGCGACGTTGCGGGTGACCAGCCCTCGGCGTACGGCGTCGGTGAGCGAGCCGCGGATGATCAGGTGGATCTCGTAGACGGTCTTGGGGGCCGGCCCGCGGCCTCGGTGGGGTCGAGCAGGGTGTCGTAGAGCGCTTCGATCTGCTGGTAGCGCAACCGCATCCCCATCCACCGCAGCACGGGAAGGATGTGACGCTGCACTTTGCGCTCGGAGCCCCGGTAGGTGCTGGTGGCGAGATGCAGGTTCTTGGCCGGGAGCCACTGGCTAGTGAGGTACGCGCCGAAGGTCAGGGACCGCACCGCATCGACCCGGCGCTGCTCCTTGGCTGCCAGCGACGCCGCTCCTTGCCGGTCACCGGGTCACGGCCTTCGTAGATGACCGCGTACAAGCGACCCCGCCGCTGTGCCACGTCTCCGTTCATGATGTTCCTGCTTCAAGGTGTAGGCCCCCGACGATCGGGACCCGGAGGAACAATCGGTAGAACGCGCACGCGACGTGCGCTTGACGCGTCGAGCGGTCGCGAAAGCCCAGGTTGACGCTGGTTCAGGCGTAACGGCGAACCGGTGGAACACTCCCGGCTTCGATCCGACGCCCGAACTCGGCTGACGTTCGTCGCCATCGGGGTAGCCTGATCAACAGTCCCGCGACCGAGAGGGAAGGGCTCATGTCAGACACCCCCGTCAACCAGCATCCTGCGCCCTCCCGGCCGTTGACCATCGCCGAGGTCCTCCAGGACGTCGAACCGATAGGTGATCTCAGCCGATTCGTGATCGACGATCTGACCCCTGCGGAAGAGGACGAGTTCTTCAGCATCCTTGAGGATGCTTGAGGAATGTCACCGGCGGTCGTCGTCGACACGATGATCGCCAGCGCATGGCTCGGCATTCGGGACACGCCGCGCAAGGCGCGATGGGAGCCGCTCCTGTCGCGATCGGTGTGGGTCCTGCCCTTCACGGTCGTCGCCGAGATGCGCTTCGGCGCCGAAGTGGCCGGTTGGGGAGCCCGCCGACGGGGAGTCCTGGATCGGCTCGTCGCCAGC
>JALZLC010000338.1 GCA_030858885.1 Actinomycetota bacterium | reverse complement strand
TCGTCGCTGTCGTACCTGCGCGAGCTGCCGGTGGACATCCTCAAGATCGACAAGTCGTTCATCGACGGGCTGGTCCACAACGGCGAGGCGCTCGCCGTGGCCTCGACGATCATCGAGCTGGGTCGCAAGTTGCGCCTTGACACGGTGGCCGAGGGCATCGAGGAGCCGCAGCAGGCGGGACGGCTGTTGCAGCTGGCGTGCCGGCTGGGACAGGGCTACCTGTTCGCGCGGCCGCTGCACCCTGCGGCCGCCGAGGAGTTCCTGGATGCGGCCGTCCGCGAGCAGCGGGTCATCAGCGCGAGTCGCGTCTGACCGCCGCTTGCGCGCTGATCAGTGCGTTCCCGCTTCGCTCGGTGTGCGCGAGGTCAGCAGCCGCCAGGCCGCGGGCACCACCCGGTAGGTCGCGGACGGCCACTCGTCGTGCAACTCGCCGTCGAGGTCGTGCACCACCGCGTCGCCGGTGATGCCGACCTCGTGACCTCGGGCGTGCAGCACGTCGTCGCGATCGAGGTGGGCCGCGTTGCGCAGCGCCGCCCCGAATGCCAGCCGCGCCGCCGGGCCGACCGCGCTCACCACGATCAGGTCGAGCTCACCGTCGTCAGGCAGCGCCCGAGGGATGAGCTGGGTCCCCCCACCGATCGACGGGGCGTTGGCGATGCCAACCATCAGCGTGCTGCCGCCGTGCACGACCTCGCCGTCCAGGGTCACCCGCAGCTGCCAGGCGGCTTCTCGGACCCCGGCGACCAGCGCCCCGAGGGGGTAGGCGGCGGGGCCCAGCGCGGGCTTGAGGCCTTCGGAGCGCTCCGCGGCGGCGGCGCCGAGACCGGCGTGGGAGGCGTTGACGACGATCTCGCCGCGGTCGGTGTCGATCAGGTCCAGCACGGTCACGGTGCCGTCGAGGCACACCTGCGCGGCCTCGGCAGGGTCCTCGGGTAGCCCCAGCCCCGTTGCCAGGTCGTTGCCGGTGCCCAGCGGCACCAGACCGAGTTCGGTGGCGGCCAGCGTTTCCGGGCCCCGTTCCCACAGCCGCTTCACGATCAGGTGCATGCTGCCGTCGCCGCCGGCAACGACGATGCGCCGCCCCTGTGCCCGGTCCAAGGCGTCGTCCACGTCATCGGGCGAGGCACAGCGGACGACCTCGGGCTCACCCGGCCGGCGCAGGACGTCGAGTGCCGCCTGCAGGCGCTCGTCCTGTGCCGAGCCGGCCTGCGCGTTGGCGATGATCAGCAGCTCGTTCACGCCGTCAGCCCATGTGGGGGTACTGCCAGCTCACGGGTGGCACCAGCGTGTCCTTGATCGCCCGAGGTGAGACCCAGCGCAGCAGGTTCAGGACGGAACCGGCCTTGTCGTTGGTGCCGGAGGCACGGGCACCGCCGAACGGTTGCTGGCCGACGACCGCGCCGGTCGGCTTGTCGTTGACGTAGAAGTTTCCCGCCGCGTCGATCAGCGCGGTCAGCGCCTCTTGCACGGCCGCACGGTCGTCGGCGAAGACGGCCCCGGTCAGCGCGTAGGGCGACGTCTGGTCCACCAGGCGCAAGGTGTCCGAATAGCGCGCGTCGTCATAGACGTGCACCGTCAGCAGGGGGCCGAACAGCTCGCGGACCATCGTGTCGGAGGTGGGGTCCTCCGACACCAGCACGGTCGGCTCGACGAACCAACCTTCGCGGTCGTCCCCGCCGCCCCCGGCCAGGACCTCCACGCCGTCCGCACGGGCTTTGGCCACCGCCTCGGTGAGCCGCTGGTAGGCGGGCTGGTCGATCACCGCGCCCATGAAGTTGGACAGGTCGGCGACATCGCCCATCGGGATGTCGCCGACCAGGTCGGCCAGCCCGTCGCGTACGCGCGGCCACAGCGAGCGCGGCACGTAGGCCCGGCTCGCCGCCGAGCACTTCTGCGCCTGGTACTCGAAGGAACCCCGGGCCAGCGCCACCACCAGGGCGTCGGTTGACGCGGAGGGGTGGGCAAGCACGAAGTCCTTGCCGCCGGTCTCGCCGACCAGCCGTGGGTAGCTGCGGTAGTCGTCGATGCGTTCGGCGGCCTGGCGCCACAACCCCTTGAAGACCGTGGTGGAGCCGGTGAAGTGGAGTCCGGCAAAGCGCTCGTGGGCCATCGCGACTTCGGCGGTCATCTTTCCGTCGCCGTGCACCAGGTTGATCACCCCGGGTGGCAGCCCGGCGGCCTCCAGCAGCTGCATCGTGTACTGGGCGGCCAACGCCTGTTTCTCCGACGGCTTCCAGACCACGACGTTGCCCATCAGCGCCGGAGCCGTCGGCAGGTTGGCCGCGATGGCCGTGAAATTGAACGGCGTGATGGCCAGGACGAAGCCCTCGAGCGGGCGGTGCTCCATGCGGTTCCAGGTGCCGGGGGCCGACACGGGCTGCTCGGCGTAGATGCGTTCGGCGAAGGCGACGTTGTAGCGCCAGAAGTCGATGAGCTCGCAGGCGGCGTCGATCTCGGCCTGGTACACCGTCTTGGACTGCCCGAGCATCGTGGCGGCGTTGATCGCGTCCCGCCAGGGTCCCCCGAGCAGCTCGGCGGCGCGCAGGAAAATCCCCGCGCGTTGCGTCCACGGCGTCGCCGCCCACTCGGCGCGCGCCTCCAGCGCCGCCTCGATCGC
>JALZLC010000337.1 GCA_030858885.1 Actinomycetota bacterium | reverse complement strand
CGGCGAACAGCGCCGCCACCCGATCCCCGCTGGACTCGGTAGGGCGGCCGTCGGGCTGGGGAACTCGGCCGTCGCCCGCAGGCACGGCCTGGGCGTGTGGCGCGCGGGCATCGGCGTCACTGGTCTCGCGCAGCCAAGCGCCAAGCGGGTCGTCGGTCACAGCGTGCTCCCTGTCGTTCCAGCGATGTCGTTGTATGCCGCCAGACGATACGTGTCAACATGGTTTTACACGGACTTACGTATGGGCTGGCTAGGAGCCTGATCCGCGCAGCGCCTACACTCGCTGCGACGAACGCACAGCAAGGTTGTGTCTACCGCTTCGCTACATGAGGACTGGAGGCAGGGTGCCGAGCGGCACGGTCAGGCAGGAGTTCACCGACGACCAGCGGCGCGAGGTCTTCGGCCGCGACGCGCTGCCATACCTCGATCAGCTGTACTCGGCCGCCCTGCGCTACACGCGCAACCCCGCCGACGCGGAGGACCTGGTGCAGGAGGCGTTCGCCAAGGCCTACCGGGCGTTTCACCAGTACGAGCCGGGCACCAACTTGCGGGCGTGGCTGTACCGGATCCTGACCAACACCTACATCAACACCTACCGCCGGCAGCAGCGCCAGCCCACGCCCGTGTCCGTCGATGCCTACCGCGACGGCCTCGAGGACGGTGGCGACTTCTCCCTGTACGACCGCATCGCGGCCACCACCCAGGCCCCCGCCGAGATCGAGTTCCTCCGACAGCTGCCAGACGACGAGGTCAAGCAGGCGCTGGCCGACCTGCCGGAGCAGTTCCGCATGGCGGTCTACCTGGCCGACGTCGAGGGATTCAGCTATGCCGAGATCGCCGACATCATGGATTCGCCGATCGGCACGGTGATGAGCCGGCTGCACCGGGGAAGAGCAGCGCTGCATCGAGCGTTGTACGACTACGCGGCGGCCCGGGGTCTGCTGCCGGCGGCAACGGACGACGCAGGAGGCAGCAGCGACGATGAATGAGGACTGTCGCGAGGTGCTCGACCGCCTGGAGATCTATCTGGACGGCGAGACGCAGATGGATCTGGAAACGGCGATTCAGCATCACCTGCAAGACTGCCCGCCGTGCCTCGACCGCGCGGAGTTCGAGCGCGAGCTGCGCGCGTTGGTGGCCGCCAAGTGCCGGGATTGCGCGCCGCCCGGTCTGCTGGCTCGGGTTCGAGTTCGGTTGCGCGTCAGCGGCTGATCTCGACTCGCCCGCGATCTGGCACGATCACCGGAGATGGCGAGGACAAAGGAAGACCATTGACCAACGTGCTCGTGACGGGCGGCGCCGGCTTCATTGGATCGATGCTGACCGACCGCCTCCTGGCCGAGGGCCACAAGGTGACGGTGGTGGACGACCTGTCCACCGGCAAGCTGCACAATCTCGACGACGCTCGCCGCAACCCCGACCTGCCGCTGGTCTTCCAGCGCATCGACCTGGTCTCGGACGGCTTGGAGCGGGTGGTCGCCCGGGCGCAACCCGAGGTGATCTTGCACCTTGCGGCGCAGATCGACGTGCGCCGCAGCGTCGCTGACCCGGTGCGCGACGCCAAGATCAACGTCCTGGGGACGGTCAACCTCCTAGAGATCGCGCGCCAGCACGGCACCCGAAAGATCGTCATGGCGACCTCGGGCGGTTGCATCTACGGCGAGCCGTCCGCCGAGGAGTTGCCGATCGCCGAGGACTATCCCGGGCATCCCCACTCGCCGTACGGGGCCAGCAAGCGTGGTGTCGAGGAGTACCTGTACACCTACGCCGCGCTGTACGACCTCAAGTGGACCTCCTTGGCGCTGGGCAACGTCTTCGGTCCACGGCAGGACCCGCTGGGCGAGGCCGGGGTGGTCTCCATCTTCGGCGGCCGCATGCTGGAGGATCAGCCGGTCACCATCTTCGGGGACGGGCAGCAGACCCGCGACTTTGTCTTCGTCGACGACGTGGTCCACGCCTTCGTGCTGGCCATGGAGCGTGGTGACGGGCTTCGCTGCAACATCGGGACCGGTGAGGAGACCAGCGTCAACGAGCTGTTCACCGCACTGGCGGAGGTGATCGGCTACAGCCGGCAGGCTGAGCACGCGCCGGAACGCCCCGGGGAGCTGCGCAACATCGCGCTGGACGCACGGCTGGCCTCCACGGAGCTGGGCTGGAAGCCGTGGACGACCTTGCGGGAGGGCCTGACCGAGACGGTGCGCTGGCTGCGCGGCTAGCCAGCTGCGCTACGCCGGGCGACGCCAAGATCCTGCCCATTCCCAGGCCGCAGCATCAGGGTGCTGACCAGCAGGCCGATCCCCGCTGCCAGCACCACGTCGCCGACGCTGACCACCGTGCGCAACAGTGGCACGGCGATGATGTCGGCTAGCCACCGCAGCGGGTCGCCGGCCTCCAGGAGCCGGTGCTTGCCCGGTTCGAAGTCCGAGGTGCCGCCGGTCACGCTGGCCAGGGCCTCAGCGGAGACCGGCATGCCTCGGTTGGCGACGGTGACGGCGGCGTTGGCGATGGAGCCGACCAGGACCAGCAGGATGCCGGGCAGCAGGCGGTTGGCCCAGACGAAGCCGATCACGCCTGCCTGTGCGACGGCCAGCAGTGGCACTGCCAGCGTCTCGGCGGGCCCTGCCGCCCGGGTGACCGCGAACAGCACGAACTGTGCGCCGACGGCCAGCACCAGCCACCACAGCCCGGCCAGCCGCAGGCGGTTCAGGTTGGCCAGCCGCCCTCCCCGCAGCCAGCCGATGACCACGGAGCCGGCGACGGTGACCACGACGAGCACCACGAGGACTCAGGGAGCCGCCGGCGGCGCCGCGACGGTCTCGGCCGCGTCCTCGTCTTCGTCCTCGTCCCGCCGGTCGCTGGCATCCACCGCCCAAGCCAGCCCATCGACCGGGTCAGCGACGGCCACCCGCAGCACCCAGCCGCTGTCGTCGCCCGGAGCGCTCCACAGATACCAGCGCAGCTCATCCAATACGGTCCGCAAGTCGCCGGCGAAGTGGTCGTCGCCGGGGTCGGCGGGCCACTCCAGTCCCGCGACCGCAGCAGTGACCCACCACGCGGTGAAGCGCCCGGCCGCGCCACCGCGCCGGCGCCCGTAGGCACCACCACTGGCACCGGCCCACTGCACGATGGTCAGCACGTCGGCAGCGTCAACCTCGTACAGCGACCCCTGCGGGGCCAGGGCTCCGACCGCAGCCTCGGCAGGGCCCTCAACCACCACGGCGTCGACGCGGCCCGACGACTGCGAGACCCACGCCTCGACGACGTCGCGCAGGGCGCGCACGACCTCGTCGTCGCTGCAGCGCCCACCGCTGGGTGTGGTGGCCGGCGTTGGGGGACCCACCGACGTCGCGTTCGGCCGGGGGAACAGCGCCGATCGGTCGCGATAGGTTGGCAGCGCGTACGCGGGCTCCCAGCCGGCCAGGACCAGCGGCAGCTCCGCACCTGCCAACAACCCGGCCGGTTGAGCCTCGCGCAGATCCTCGCCGCGCAGCACGCGCTCGCCGGCGACGGCAGCCGCCGAGATGGGGTCTGGAAGATACGGGGCCAGGGCATTCCAGTCGTGCGTGCTGGCCGCCACTTCGGTGAGAGGGCCGAGCGCGAAGCGGCCGGCTCCTGGACGTAGCACCGCCGCCGCGTGCGACGCAGGTCCTTGGAAAGCCAGGCGGTAGTCGATGTGCATCGCCACGGGCCACAGCTGCTTGCCGAGCTCCACGGCGTCCCGGCAACGTCGCGCGAGATCGGCGAGGCGATCCCACTGGTTGCTGGCGCACAAGCCATCCACCGCGCGCAGCAGCGCGGCGGTATCCGCCGCGTCGACCAGTTGCTGGAGCTGCTCCACAGCTTTCGAGCCTAGGTGATCTGTCGCGGAGACCTGCCTCGCCAGCCCTGCTGGCCGGGGCGATGAAGCGCGCGAGTAGCATGACCGCTGACACTTCTCGAGTAGTGAAGCGGTAGGACACGTGAGTCCAGACAAGCGCCCCGACCAGCCCGCCCGGCCCGCCGCGAGCCGGAGCCGCGACGCCGACCCCGAGGCGGCCGCGCTCAACGCCCTGCGCCAAAAGCTGTCGGGGGTCCTGCGTCGTCTGCCCGAGGTCGAGCGGCGCGTCGTCGAGCTGCGCATGGGCCTGGTCGACGGCACGCCCGCCAGGCCGGGCGAGGTGGCCGACCGGTTGGGGCTGACGATTCCTGAGGTCCGCAAGATCGAGGCACGCGCCTTTGCGCGCATCCGCGAGGTAGGCCCCATCAAGGGCCTTGAGCGCTTCCTCGCGCGGTAAGCCGCGTGCTGGAAGTCGTCGCCGAGATGGTGGCCAACGTGGTGACCGTCGAGGTCGCCCCAGGTAGCCACGTCGCCGACGGCGACATCCTGCTGGTGGTCGAGTCGATGAAGATGGAGATTCCCGTCCTCGCACCGGCCGCGGCGACGGTGTTGGCGATCCAGGTGGACGTCGCCGATGTGGTGCAGGAAGGCGACGTCCTGGTCCTGCTGGAGCAGGACTGACGCATGGCGCTGTTGGAAGAGCGGTTGCTGGACCGCACGGGCTTGGACGCCGACACGGTCGACCACCTGCAGCTGCTGCTGGCCGACTGGCAGATCCTGGCTGACCTGTCCTTCGCCGACCTGTTGCTGTTCGTCCGCCACACCCTCATCGACGACAGCGCCGCCTACCTGTGCGTCGGCCAGATGCGGCCGTACACCGCGCAGACGATCTATTCCGAGGACCTCGTCGGCCAGGCGTTCCCGATGACCGACCGGCCCATGGTGGGTCGGGCTTTCGCCGAGCAACGTGTCATCCGCGACGCCGACCCGGATTGGTCGACCGGCGTGCCCGTTCGCGAGGAGGCCATCCCCGTCCGCTTCCACGGCGAGATTGCGGCGGTCGTCACGCGCGAGGCGAACGTTGCCACGGCGCGCTCGCCGTCGCAGCTCGAGCTGACCTACCTGCAGTCCGCCGGTGAGCTGGCCCAGATGTTGGCCGACGGAAACTTCCCGTACGCCGACGACCGCCCCGAGGAGCGAGAGGTCGCCCTGCGCGTCGGCGACGGCATCATGCGCGTCGATGCGGAAGGCCGCGTCACCTTCGCGTCACCGAACGCGATTTCGGCGTACCGGCGGATGGGCAGCCTGGAAAACCTCCTCGGTCAAAATCTGCGCGACTTCGACCTCGGCCACGACGAGCTGCTTACCGCACTGCACGTTGGCGAGTCGCGCGCTGTGGAGGTCGAGCGTCAGGGAGCGGTGGTCATGCGCCGGCTGCTGCCGCTGATCGGCCACGACGACGTGATCGGTGGCTTGCTGCTGGTTCGCGAGGTCACCGAGCTGCGCCGCCATGAGCGCGCCCTGCGCCTCAAAGACGCCACCATCCGCGAGATCCACCATCGAGTGAAGAACAACCTGCAGACGGTCGCCGCGCTGCTGCGACTCCAGGCTCGGCGGCTGCAGTCCTCGGAGGCTCGCGAGGCGCTGGCTGAGAGCGTGCGCCGCATCGCCTCGATCGCGCTGGTGCACGAGACGCTCAGCCAGGAGTCACGCGAGCGTGTCGACTTCGCCAAGGTGGCGCGGCGGGTCATCGACATGCTGGCCGACGGGTTGACCGATCCCGAGATCCCCGTGTTGTTCGAGATGGAGGGAGAGCCCGGGGACCTGTCGGCGGAGATCGCCACGCCGCTGGCGCTGGTACTGACCGAGTTGCTGCAGAACTGCGTCGAGCACGCCTTTCCCGCCGTCGAGGACAGCGCGACCGCCGTGGGCGGCACGGTGCGCATCAGCTTCTCCCACGACGGTCCGGTGCTCGGCGTCGAAGTCAGTGACGACGGTGTTGGGCTGGCGCACGGAGTGACGCTCGACGCGGTGGCCAATCTCGGCCTGCAGATCGCCCGCTCTCTGATCGAAAGCGAGCTGGGCGGCACCTTCTCCGCCAACTCGACCCCGTCAGGCACCAGCGTCCGACTGGCGATCCCGCTGCGGTAGCAGCCAGACCGAAGAGCTGAACGCTAGCTGGCCATCCGGCGCCGCCGCTGGCGGCTGCGGCGCAGCGTACGGCGCTCATCTTCGGACAGGCCGCCCCATACCCCGGCATCCTGGTTGGTCTCCAGCGCCCATTCGAGGCAATGGTCGATGACCTCGCAGCCGCGGCACACCTGCTTGGCCGCCTCGACCTGTTCCAGGGCCGGGCCGGTGGTGCCGATCGGAAAGAAGAGCTCGGGGTCTTCGTCCAGGCAGGCTGCTCTGGAGCGCCAATCCATGAGAATGCTCGCTTTCTGTCTGTGGATGTGCTGGCCGCCGTCGCCGGGGGACAACGCGGGCGTTTGACACGGGTCGCGGTGCACCACCCGGGGGCGGCGCCAGCGGTACGGGGCCGCACCCCGGCACCTCCGCGCACGCGGTCTTGTGAAACCGCTCACAAGCCGCGACAACATAAATTGCACCTTCTCGCTCACGACTGTAACGGCGAGCAGCAGCAGCGTCTAGGGGTGCGGCGTACAAACTTTGCCGGACAGCCTTGGACAGCTGGCCAACCCCTTAGGATGCCGCTGGTGCACCCCCCGATGCCGCTGCGCAGGCCCCCCGGTCGGCCGCTGGTGGTGGGACACCGGGGGTTGCGCCAGCCGCAGCCGGTCGAAAACACTCCCGCGGCCTTCGCGGCTGCTGCTGCGGCGGGCGCCGACTGGGTGGAGTTGGACGTGCGCCGTAGCGCCGACGGTGTCGCCGTCGTCCACCACGATCCAAGCTTCGGTGGCGTCGAGATCGTCGCCCGCACCGCCCGTCAACTGGGCGCGGCCGGCATCCACACCCTGCACGAGGTGCTGACGACCATGCCGGTCAAGCTGGGTGTGATCCTGGAGGTCAAGAACCTGCCGGGAGAGCCGGACTTCGACGAGGGCGAGGCGGTCGCGGGGCTCGTCGCTGCGGCCGTGCGAGAACTCATGGCCGGACGGCAGCTGTTGACCAGCGCCTTCAGTCCGCTCACGGTCGCCGCCCTGCGCGACGCCCTGCCGGAGATCGCCACGGGCTTGGTGCACTTCGACAGCCTTGGACTCGCGGTGGCGACTGAGATCGCGGCGGAATACGGTGCCCAGGTCATCGTCTCTCACGGCGGCAGTCCGGGCCTGGACGCGGCGACCATCGCCGCGCTGCATGACAAGGGGCTCGGCCTGCTGGTATGGACCGTCAACGAGCCCGCGCAGGCGCAGTCGCTGGCCGCGTTGGGGGTGGACGGGCTGCTCACCGATGATCCCGCCGCGCTGCGTGCGTGGCTGGGTTGAGTCCAGGGCCAGGACCGGTGCGGCGTCAGGCGACGACATGCAGGGCCGCGGGAACGCTGCGCAACGCCACCCGCGTCGCCTCGCCGATGTAGTCACCGTCCACCTGCAGGGCCAGCGGCGTTGCGCTGTCCAGGTCGTACGCCGGCCGGTCATGCCACAGCCGCAGGCTGCGCAGGCGGCCGACACCGGCGGAGGTCAGCGCCGTGCGGGCGATGCGCGCCAGTCCCAGGAAGCTGATCCGAGTCAGCGCCGTGACGTCCAGCGCCTTGTCGAGGTCGGCGTCGGGGCACATCTGGGCCGGCCAACTTCCCAGGTAGGTGAAGGGGTTGGTGTTGCAGCACACCACCGATTTGAGTCCGCGCACCGGCTCCTCGCCCTCCACCGACAGCGTGATGTCGGTCTTCGGCCAGGAATGACGCCCTCCCGCGCCGCCGCGATAGGCCAGCGCCCCGCTCCACAGAAACGACGCTTGCCGCACGGCGCGTTTGAGCCGGTAGCGCCGCTCGACGTAGCGGACCGCCTCGGCGTCGTATCCGTAGCCCGCCGTGAACCCGAAGTACCGCCCGTTCGCGGAGCCCAGGTTGACCTGGCGATCCTCGCGGCTGCGCAGCCGGCTCAGCAGGAGCGACGTCGCCTCGACCGCATCGTTGGGCAACCCGAGACTGCGCGCCCAGACGTTGGTCGAGCCTCCCGGCAGGATTCCCAGCCGCACGTCGGTACCGGCCAGGCCCTGCAGTACCTCGTTGACGGTGCCGTCCCCGCCGAGCGCCACGACCACCTCATAGCCGGCCTGCACCGCTCCAGCAGCCAGGAAGCTCGCGTGGTCTCGTCGCTTCGTGGCCTCGACGTCCAGCTTCAGCTCGGCGGACAGCGCGCGGGCGATGACGTCGGTCACCGCGGGGCTGGTCGAGGTGGCGTTGGGGTTGTGCAGCAGCAGGCCGCGCATGGCAGCGCACGCTAGCAGCGGTCTGGGTCAGCTCCTGCGCTTCTTCGGTGACGGTGACGGCGAGGGAGACGGCTGCGGTCTGGGTCGAGTTGCTGGCTCGCTGGCCTCGGGAGACGGAGACGGCGAGGGCCGGTCGACCGGTGTCTTGCGTACCGGCTCCGATGGTGCCTCGGACGGCGCTGGTGATCCCGGCTCGGTCGGGGTGCGGCTCGGGGCCGGTGTGGCCGCAGCGACCGGCGCCGGCGCTGGCGGGGGCGGCGGCGGTTGCGGACAGAAGCTGGTGGGCAGCTGCTTGGGCAGGGCCGTGTGAGCCACACCAGGAGCGCACCACGGGGCAGCGAGCAGGCCACTGGCCGGATCCACGCGCACCGTCACCGCCGACCGCGACGGGTACGGGAACGGGCGCACGGGCCTGCCGGCCAGCGCCGCGGTCATGAAGGATTGCCAGATGCGTGCCGGGAAGGTCCCGCCCTCCACGCGCGAGACGCCGTGCACGTCGTACATCGGCCGCGGGCGCGTGTGACCGACCCAGACGGACGCGGCCAGCTGCGGGGTGAAGCCGACGAACCACGCGTCGCGATAGTTCTGGGTGGTGCCGGTCTTGCCCGCCGCTGGGCGCGAAAGTCGGGCCGCCTGGCCGGTGCCGGACTCGACCACCTCTTGGAGGGCCTGCGTGCTGAGATAGCTGTTCTCGGGGTCCACGGCCACGCGCGGGTCGGGTGCGGGGCGCCACAGCAGCTTGCCCTCGGCGTCGGTGACCCGGACGATCGGCGTGGGCGGCACGTGGATGCCGGTGTTGGCCAGCGTGGCGTAGGCCGACGCCATTTCCAGTGGTGTCACGCCGTGGCGCAACCCGCCGAGCACGATGGCATCGTTGCTGCCGGTGTCGGAGGTGACGCCCATCGCCCGCGCTTGCTCGGCGATGCGAGGACCTCCGAGGTCCACCGCCAGCCGCGCGAAGGCGCCGTTGGATGACAGGGCCAGCGCCCGGTCCAGCGGCAGCTGCCCGACCGTGGAGCTGCTGACCGGCCACGGGTCGTCGCCGTCGCTGCCCAGCAGCGTTGCCGAGCCGCTGTCGACCAGGTCGTCCAGGCGCATGCCGCTGCGCAGGGCCGCCACCAGGGCGAAGGTCTTGAAGGCGCTGCCGGGCTGGCGGTGCGCCTGCGTCGCCAGGTCGAACTGCAGCCGGCGGAAGCTGCGACCGCCCACCGCCGCCACCACGCGGCCGCTGCGGGGGCGGATGACCGCGATGGCGACCTCGGGGTCGCCGTTGTCCGGAAGGTGGGCGCGGGCCGCCACCTCGGCTTTCGCCTGCAAACCCGGATCGATGGTGGTGTGGATGCGCAGGCCGCCGCGGTACAGGGCACGCACGCGGCTTGCCTCGTCCGGTCCCAGTGCGGGGTCGGCCAGCAGCACGCGCTTGACGTACTCGACGAAGTACGGGTACCGGGTGGTGGGAGGAGCCGCCCTTGCCCGGACCCCAAGGGGCTGACCAGCGGCCCGCCGCGCCCGACGGGGCCCGAGCGCGCCGGTGGCCACCATGCCGGCGAGGGCGCGATGCCTGGCCGCGCGCGCTGCGACGGGGTGTCTGGACGGGGAGTTGGTCTCTGGCGAACGGATCAGCCCGGCCAGCAACGCCGCCTGCGGCAGACGCAGGCGAGCGGCGTTGATGCCGAAGTAGTGGCGCGTAGCCGCCTGGACGCCGTAGGCGCCTTCTCCCAGATAGATGGTGTTCAGGTAGTCGGTGAGGATCTCGTCCTTGCTGCGCTCACGCTCGAGGCGCAAGGCGAGCCGCACTTCGACGCTTTTGCGCCGCAGGGTCTGGGGCGCGCTGCGGAAGTAGCGGTTCTTGACCAGCTGCTGGGTGATCGTCGAGCCGCCCTGGACCACGGTGCCGGCGCGTTGGTTGGCGATCGCGGCGCGGGCGATGGCTCGCACGTCGATGCCGTCGTGGTGGTAGAAGCGGCGATCCTCGGCGCCCAGCACCGCGTCGACGAGGACCTGCGGAACGTCGTCGCGGTCGATGGTGACGCGGTTCTGCACGCGCAGCGTCGCGATGGCCGACCCGTCCGCGGCGTACACCAGGGTCTGCTCGGCGTTGGCTACCGGCTTGGCCCGCAGTGGAACCGCCTCGACCTGCACGAGTTGGGAGCACCCTGCCGCCGACAGGGCGCACGCGAGCAAGACGGGTAGCCACCGACGCACGCCTGCAACATCGGCACGCCGAACACGTGGATGAAGCCCCTGCGGTTATCGGGTGCACGTGGACTCCAGCTGCCCAAGGGATGCGATCCTTCCCCAATCCGACGAGGGCTCGGCGCCTCTTCCAGGGCCGATCGCCAGGGGTGGCATGCCGACGACACCAACACAGGACGAGTGGAACGCGCGGACGGTCGCGTTGTTGGAGGAGATCTACCTCGCCGCGCCCGACAGCCTGGGTGGCTCCGGCTTCAACGGTGACGCCGAGCGCTGGCAACGCGCCCGCCGGGTCATCGTGGCCGCGATCGACCGCGACGGCAGCTTCCTTGACGTCGGCTGCGCCAACGGCCTGCTGCTGGAATCGGTCGTCGACTGGGCCGCCGAGGACGGTCATCGCATCCAACCGCACGGCTTGGAGCTGTCCGCCCGCCTCGCGCAGCGGGCACGGCAGCGGCTGCCGCAGTTGGCGTCGCGAATCCATGCTGGCGACGTCACCCGTTGGCAGCCACCGCAGCGCTACGACTTCGTGCGCTGCGAGTTGGACGTCGCGCCCGAGCACCAGCGCCGCGACCTGGTTCAGCGCTGCCTGCGCGACCTGGTCGCCCCCGGCGGCCGGCTCATCCTGTGCAACTACGGCAGCTCGCGCCAGCCCGCCGCCGCGATCGTGGTTCCGCTACGGCAGTGGGGCTTCGACATCGCCGGGTCGGCCGAGGCCACGGAGGACGCCACCATCACCAGGGTGGCGTGGATCGACCACCCCACCGCCCCGTAGCGCTCGTCCCCGCTACTAGTACTGCGCGTCTCCTTCGAAGCCTTGACGCAGGTACTCCAGGATCCGGCTGAGCAGGCGAGACACGTGCATTTGGCTGATGCCGACGTGCTCGGCGATCTTCGACTGGGTCATGTCGTCGAAGAACCGCAGGCGAAGGATCATCCGCTCGCGCTCGGGCAGCTGGTCAATCAGCGGTTTGAGCGACGCGAAGTGCTCGAGATTGTCCAGGCTGCTGTCCTCCGAGCCGATGCGGTCCATGCGCATCGGGGCGTCGTCGTCGTCACCCGAGGGGGCGTCCAGGGAGGTCGTGGAGTAGGCCTGCCCGCTCTCCAGCGCCTCGAGCACCTCGTCCTCGGACACCCCGGCGGCCTTGGCCAGCTCGGCGACCGTCGGCGCACGGCCGAGATCCTGCGTCAGCTGAGCGACCAGCTTGTTCAGTCGCAGCGACAATTCCTGCAGCCGCCGAGGCACGCGAACCGCCCAGCCCTTGTCACGGAAGTACCGCTTCAGCTCTCCGACGATCGTCGGCGTGGCATAGGTCGAGAACTCCACGCCGCGGTCGAGATCGAAGCGATCAATGGCCTTGAGCAGCCCGACGGACCCGACCTGTATCAGGTCGTCCAGCGGTTCCCCTCGGTCCTTGAAGCGCTTGGCCAGGTACTCCACCAACGGCAGGTGCAGCTTGGCAAGCTGATCGCGCTTCTGTGGGTCGCCGCTGGAGCGCAGTTCAGAAAACAGCAGCTTGGTGGTGGCGCGACGGTCCTCGGTGGTCATCTGCTGTCTCGCTCGACCGCGCTCCCCGGGATCACCAGCCGGTGCTTCTCAAGCGTGATGGTGGCCTGCTCTGCGCGCGACTCGACATGGATGTCGTCGGCCAGCGCGCGCAGGATGGTCCAGGAGAACGAACCCTCGTCGATGATGGGGTCGTCGCCGTCAACTTGTGTCAGCAGGCGGACCTCCACGCCGAGGTCCGTCGTCTGGATGTCCATGTTGAGCCGGTCTCCCCGCGAGTGGCGCAGCAACTGGACGGCAGCTTCCTCCACGGCCATGCGCAGGTCATCGACCTGGTCGAGGGTGAACTGGTCGCGCGCGGCAAAGCCACCGACGGTGGTGCGCAGGATCGCAAGGTGCCCGGCGGTCGCCGGGACCGTCAAACTGACGGTGTCAAAGGCCACAGCTGCTGGTTCCGATCGAAGAGCAGAACTCGACAAAGGACCGGCCAGGCCCCGCCAGCAGCGTAGCGTTGCGGTCGGGTCAGCCGCACAACGGCGAAGGGCCACACCTACAGTGGGCGGAATGGCTCAACCGGTATCGCAGCGGGATCGCACGGCGCTGGATCGCTTCTCGACGCCGACGCGCGAGTGGTTCCGCTCCGCCTTCGCCGAACCAACCCCTGCGCAGGTTCAGGCGTGGGAGGCGACCGCCGACGGGGCCAGCGTTCTGGTCAGCGCGCCGACGGGGTCGGGCAAGACGCTGGCGGCATTCCTCGCGGCGCTGGACCGTCTGCTGACGGCGCCAACACCGGCCGACCGCACCACGCGCACCCGGGTGCTGTACGTCTCGCCGCTCAAAGCGCTCGCCTACGACGTCGATCGCAACCTGCGGGCCCCGCTGACCGGCATCCGGCAGGTGGCAGCGCGGTTGGGCATCGACCTGGCCGCTGTCACCGTTGGCATGCGCACCGGCGACACACCGGCTGACCAGCGGCGCCGGCTGGTCAGCGCTCCGCCGGACATCCTCATCACGACCCCTGAGTCGTTGTTCCTGCTGCTGACGTCACGGGCGAGGCAGATGCTGGCCGGCGTCGAGACGGTCATCATCGACGAGGTCCACGCTGTGGCCGGCAGCAAGCGCGGTGCTCACCTGGCGGTGACCCTGGAACGGCTGGAGGTGCTGGTGGCCGACCAGCGCGAAGGCCGTCCGCTGCAGCGGGTGGGACTGTCGGCCACGCAACGCCCGATCGAGGAGGTCGCACGCTTCCTGGCCGGCGGTGTCGTCGACGAGGCCGAAGGTGCCTGGCGCCAACGAGCCGTGCAGATCGTCGACGTTGGGGCCAGCAAGCGGCTCGATGTCGAGATCATCGTGCCGGTGGAGGACATGGGCCGGCTCGGCGAGGTGCTGGAGGAGCCGCCCAGTGGCCCTGCGGCGGGAGGTGGGGAGCTGCGGCGCTCCATCTGGCCTGCCGTGCACCCGCGGATCCTCGATCTGATCGAGGCGCATCGCTCGACGATCGTCTTCGCCAACTCCCGTCGCCTGGCCGAGCGGCTGTGCGCCCGGCTCAACGAGCTTGCCGCGCAGCGCCACGGCGACGACGGTGCACCGGTGCCCGACATCGCCCGCGCCCATCATGGCTCGGTGTCGCGTGAGCAGCGCGTCGACATCGAGTCGGCGCTCAAGGAAGGCCGCCTGCGCTGCGTGGTGGCAACGTCCTCGCTGGAGCTGGGCATCGACATGGGGGCCGTCGACCTGGTGATCCAGGTCGAGTCGCCCGGCTCGGTGGCCAGCGGCATGCAGCGGGTGGGCCGCGCCGGCCACCAGGTGGGGGCGCCCAGCACCGGCAAGGTCTTCCCCAAGTTCCGCGGCGACCTGGTCGAGTGCGCAGTGGTGGTGCGTCGCATGTACGACGGTGACATCGAGCAGACGCGCTATCCGCGCAACGCGCTGGACGTGCTGGCCCAGCAGGTCGTGGCCATGGCGGCGATGGACCAGTGGTCAGTTGATGCGCTGTGGCAGACGGTGCGCCGCGCCGCCGGTTTTGCCGAGCTGACACGGGCTCAGCTCGACGGCGTGCTGGACATGCTGTCGGGTCGCTACCCCTCCGACGAGTTCGCGGAGCTGCGACCTCGGATCAACTGGGACCGCGTCAGTGACACGATCACCGGTCGCTCCAGCGCGCAGCGACTGGCGGTGACCTCGGGCGGAACGATCCCCGATCGCGGGCTGTACGGGGTGTTCATCGTCGGTGACGGGGCTTCACGCCGGGTGGGTGAGCTGGACGAGGAGATGGTCTATGAGACCCGTGTCGGCGAGACCTTCACGCTGGGTTCGTCGACCTGGCGGATCAACGAGATCACTCGCGATCAGGTGTTGGTCACGCCGGCTCCGGGCGAGCCGGGGCAGATCCCCT
This sequence comes from Actinomycetota bacterium, assembly GCA_030858885.1. Next base: position 2,009 of record JALZLC010000337.1, on the reverse strand, counting down.
TCTGGCACGGTGACGCGCTCGGGCGTCCAGTCGAGGTGGGTCGCGCCGTGGGTAGCTTCGTGCGCGAAGTCGGCGAGCTGCACGGCACGAAGGCGGTCGAGCGGTTGACCAGCCGCTACGGGTTGGACTCGTTGGCGGCCGCCAACCTGGTGCAGTACCTGGCCGAGCAGCAGGAAGCCACCGGTGCGCTGCCCACGGATCGCACGATCGTCGTCGAGCGCTTCCGCGACGAGATCGGCGACTGGCGGGTATGCCTCCTGTCACCGTTCGGTGACCGGGTCCACGCGCCCTGGGCCCTGGCCATCCAGGCCCGCGCCCGCGAACGGCTCGGCGTGGACGTGCAGACGATGCACGCCGACGACGGGATCGTCGTGCGGCTGCCGGAAGTCGAGGACGCCGCCCTGCCGGACCTCGTCGCGGAGACGATGCTCATCGACCCCGCCGACATCGAGGACCTCGTCGTCGGGCAGCTGGCCGACTCGGCGCTGTTCGCCGCCCGCTTCCGCGAGTGCGCTGCGCGGGCGCTACTGCTGCCGAAGCGTCGTCCAGGGGGTCGTACGCCGCTGTGGCAGCAGCGCCAGAAGGCCGCCGACCTGCTTGCCGTCGCCAGTCGCTACGGCAGCTTCCCGATCCTGCTGGAGGCCTATCGGGAGTGCTTGCGCGACGTGTTCGACCTGCCGGCGCTGATCGAGGTGCTGGGCGGTCTGCGCTCGCGCACCATCCGGGTGGCACAGGTGGAAACCCCGACCGCGTCGCCGTTCTCTTCGTCGTTGCTGTTCGACTACATCGCGTCGTACATGTACGAGGGTGACGCGCCCCTTGCGGAGCGGCGGGCGACGGCGCTGTCGCTGGACCGACAGCTGCTCGCCGAGCTGTTGGGATCAGAGGAGCTCCGGGAGCTGATCGACCCGGAAGCCCTGGCCGACCTGGAGGTGCAGCTGCAGCGGCTGAGTCCCGAGCGCCAAGCTCGCGACGCCGACAGCGTGCACGACCTGCTGCGGGAGATCGGCGACCTGCGCGGCGATGAGGTCGCGGCCCGCAGCGTCGCCAGCGCGGAGCAGACAGCCGAGTGGCTGGCCGGCCTGGAGCGCATGCGGCGCGTGTACCGGCTGCGGATCGCCGGTGAGGAGCGCTGGGGCGCCGCCGAGGACGCCGCACGGTTCCGAGACGGCCTCGGCGTTCCGCCGCCGGTTGGCCTGCCCCAAGCGTTTCTGGAGCCGGTGAACCGGCCGCTGGTCGACCTCGTCGCCCGGTACGCGCGTACGCACGGGCCCTTCTTGATCGGTGACGTGGCAGCCCGTCTCGCCCTCCCGCCGGACGCGGTCGACCTGGCGCTGGCGGAGCTGTCCACCCACGGCCGGGTGGTCGCAGGGGAATTCCGCCCAGGAGGCACGCGCAGGGAGTGGTGCGACGCCGAGGTGCTACGCCGGCTGCGCCGCCGGTCGCTGGCGGTGTTGCGCAAGGAGGTGGAGCCGGTCGAGCCCGCCGCGCTCGGGCGGTTCCTCGGCCCCTGGCAGGGTGTGGGCAGCTCCTCGATTGGCGTTGATCGGACGCTGGAGGTCATCGAGCAGCTGCAGGCGTTGCCCGTGCCGGCCAGCGCGCTGGAACGCGACGTGCTTGCCGCCCGGATCCGCGACTACACCCCGGCCTGGCTGGACCAGTTGTCCTCGGCGGGCGAGGTGGTCTGGATCGGCCGTGGGCCTTTGGGCGCTGACGACGGTCGAGTGGCCCTGTACCTGCGCGATCAGGCGCCCGTGCTGGCGCCCGAACCGAGCGAGCCGGCCATCCAGCCCTGGTTCAGCGACCGCCACCAGGCGCTGCTCGAGCACCTGAAGGCGCGCGGGGCGTCGTTCTGGCCTGGGCTGTACGCGGCCGCTGGCGGTGGCGACGAGGCGGTCGTCTCGCACGCCCTGTGGGACCTGGTATGGGCCGGCGTCGTGACCAACGACACGCTCGCGCCCCTCCGGGCGCTGCCCGGAGTCGCCAGGCGGGCATCCGTGGGGCGGCGC
>JALZLC010000304.1 GCA_030858885.1 Actinomycetota bacterium | reverse complement strand
GCTGTTCGGTGTGGGGCTGGCGATGATCCTGCCCCTGGTGGTCGCCGTGGTGCTGGGGGAGACCAACGACGCGTACGGCTTCGCGATCGGTGTCGCGCTGGCTGTGCTCGTGGGCAGGGCGACCGAGATGTTCCTGTACACCAGGGCGCAACTGCAGACCAGTCATGGCCTGGCTTCTGTCGCCCTGTCCTGGATGTTGGCGCCGTTCTTCGCGGCCGTGCCGTTGCTGCTGTCGGGCCACTACGTGTCGTTCCTCGACGCCTACTTTGAGGCGATGAGCGGCCTGACGGCCACGGGACTGTCGCTGGCCAACGACTTGGACCACATGACCCGCAGCGTCAACCTGTGGCGGCACCTGATGCAATTCCTTGGTGGTCAAGGAATCGTCGTCGTGGTGCTGACCATCTTCGCCAGCGCCGGGACACGGGTCAGCGCCCTGTACACCGGCGAGGGGCGAGAGGAGAAGATCGTTCCCAACGTCATCCGCACAGCTCGCTTCATCTGGCGGGTGGCGCTGGTCTACGCCTTGCTGGGCACCGTGCTGCTGACCGGCGCACTACTGCTGGACGGGTTGCCGCTGGCGTCGGCCGTCTACCACGCGCTGAACCTGTTCATCGCCGCTTTTGACACCGGCGGCTTTACAATCCAGTCGGCAGGCGTCGCCTTCTACCGGTCGATGATGGTGGAGGCGGCCCTGTTGGCCCTGATGGTGGCCGGCGCCTGCGGCTTCGCGCTGCACTACCAGCTGTGGCGGGGGCGCCGCCAGGAGCTGTATCGCAACATCGAGACGCGCGTCATCGCCTTGTCGGTCACGGGCCTGTTCGTGATCATGGCCGTCGGACTGGCTCGCAGCGGCACCTTCGTCGATGCGTCCCCCATGTTCCGTCACGGCTTCTTTCAGCTGATCAGCGCGCACACCACCACCGGGCTCGCAACGGTTTCGGGACGGCTGTTTGTCACCGACTGGGGGGTGCTGGCCCCCGCGATGATCGTCAGCGCGATGGGCCTAGGGGGAATGGCTGGTTCGACGGCGAGCGGCATCAAGGCCATCCGCATCGGGTTGATCGCCAAGGGCCTGCGCCGCGACATCCGCAGGGTGTTGCTGCCCGAGGACGCCGAGATCGTCGAGACCTTCCACTCCACCACGCGCCGGCTGCTGCGTCAGGACCAGGTACGCGCGGCCGGGACCGTGCTGCTGTTGTGGTTGCTGCTCTACCTCGGCGGCGGTCTGCTCGGGCTGTTCTACGGCTACGACTTGCAGACCGCGCTGTTCGAGAGCACCTCGGCATCCTCCGGCAGCGGGCTGTCCGTGGGATTGGTCCGCCCCGACCTGGAGTGGCCGCTCAAGATCGCCTACATCGCCCAGATGATGATCGGACGGTTGGAGTTCGTGGCGGTGTTCGCCCTCGCCGGCTACGTGGTGGCGATTGTGCGGGGCCGCGTGTGAGCGACGTCAGAACCGCTCCCGTCTCCCGCTCACGGGTGCTCCTGGCCACCTTGGCTGGGCTGGCCCTGATGGTCGGCCTCGTCAGCCTCACCGAACGGCTGCGCCACCCGCTTCCCGGTGGCGCGTCGGTGGTGACCGAGGCGCGGCTGCCTGGTGCCGACCCCAGAGCGGAACTGGTCTGCGACACCCCTTTGCCGCGCGAGGGTGTCCCCCGCCGCTCCGAACCAGTGACCGAGGGAAACCGAGCCTCGACGGTGACCTCCAACCAGCTGTACGACTGCCCGGAGACCTACGACGGCACGACGGTGTCCTACCAGGGGGAGGTCGTCGGCGCTGTGTTGCCACGGGGCAGCGGAGCCTGGGTCCACCTCAACGACGATCCCTACGCCGAGCTGGTGGGACCGTTACCCGCGCACCGCGACTTCCGCGGCGGCAACGCAGGCATGGGAGTGCTGATTTCCCGCTCGCTGGCCGACAAGATCACCACGGTTGGTGGCCCCAAGACCCGGGGCGACATCCTCGAGGTGACGGGGGTGTTCCACCGGGTCGACGAGGCCACCGGCGAGGTGACGATCATCCGCGGGCAGGACGGGTCAGTGGTGCGTCGAGGCGGTGCGTTTGCCGACGCCCCGCTGCGCGACCGGCAGTTGGCGGCGGGAGTGCTCGCGCTGGCAGCGATCGCCATGGTGCTCGCCGAGGGGATCATCGCTCGCCGGCGCTGACAC
>JALZLC010000074.1 GCA_030858885.1 Actinomycetota bacterium | reverse complement strand
CTACGCGCTGCTGGCGATCTTCGCCGGGTCGGCGATCATCGCCATCGGCGGTGGCGGCATCCGCCCGATGCAGTCCAAGTGGGAGCAGGCCATGAACAAGGTCGAGCAGGAAGCCCCCGCCATCAAGCAGCAGGCGGCCAACACCTCCAGCGAAGACCTCAAAGCCCGCGCCGAACAACGCAAGCAACAGGCCTCGCAGGCGGGAAACTCGGGTTCCACGGGTTCCACCCGTGCGTAGCCCTCAAGTAGCGAAGCGGCAGCGCACCAGATGAGTGCGGGGCCTGTGGATCCGAAGGCCGTGCGCTCCCCGCGTCGCGGCGTCGGACCGCGACCGCTGTCGCTGCATGAGCGCAAGATGATGAGCGGGGCGAGTCGACCGGACGGCGGTGGCACGGCCGTGGTCATCGTCGACCGGCGCTGGAAGGTCACGCACGTCAGCCCACGCTTCACCGAGCTGCTCGGCTGGCCGCCGGAGCTGGTCTCCGGCCGCAGCCTGGCCGACCTCGCCCATCCCGACGACCAGGGCGGCTTCCAGGCCGCCCTGCATGAACTCGACCTGCTGGGCTTCGCCAGCCTTGACTGCCGGCTGCGTCACCATACGGGTGGCTGGTGGCGACTGGCCGCGACGATGACCGGCCACCAGCAGCTCATGACCCTGCTGTGTGAGGTCCAGCCCCAAGACTGAACCAGGCTGAACCCGGCGCAACCCGCGTTGCGCGGCGCCGGCGTCGGGCGGCTCGCGGTCGGGCGTCACGGACGCTCACCCAGCTCCGCGGGGGCGATGAGCTGCATGCCCCGGCAGTCGTGGCATTCCAGCTCCAGGGTGGCGTGGTCAATGCCGAAGCGGTCGCGCAGCATCGCCTTGAGCTGGTCGGCGAGCAGCTGAGCCGCGTGCAGCGTCTCGACGTGCTCCGCCACGACGTGCGCGGACAGCGCCACCGACCCGGATGACAGCCGCCACACGTGCAGGTGGTGCACGCGATCCACGGCTGGCGCCTCGTGCAGCGCCGCAGCCACCCGCGCGGGATCCAGGTCGCGCGGCGTGCCCTCCAGCAGGATGTGCAGCACGTCGCGCAGCAGCGTCCATACCGAGCCAACGATCAGCACGGCGATCAGCAGCGAGACCAGCGGATCGACCCATGTCGCACCAACCGTGACGACGGCGACGCCCGCGGCAATGGCCCCGACGCTGCCGGCCGCGTCGGCCAGCAGGTGCAGCATCGCCGAGCGCATGTTGGGACTGTCGCGACGCTCTCGCGACAGCAGCCACGCCGCCAACAGATTGACCGCCAGCCCCACGCAGGCCACGGCCAGCAGCCCGCCGCCATCGACCTGCGGCGGCGCGCCGATCCGGCGGACGGCCTCGACGGCCACCAGCCCCGCGATCACCAGCAGCGCGGCGGCGTTGCCCAGCGCCGCAAGGATCTCGGCGCGCTGCAGCCCGTAGGAGTGGCTGGCCGAGATGGGCCGCGCCGCAAGGTGGAAGGCCAGCAGGCTCAGGCCTAGCGCGGCCACGTCGGTGAGCATGTGGCCGGCGTCAGCCAGCAACGCCAACGAACCGAAGGTCAGTCCGCCGACGACCTCCACGACCATGAAACCGGCGTTGAGGGCCAGCGCCATCCGCAGCGCCCGCCGCTGCCCGGGTGTGCCCGAGCCGGGTGGATGCGGATGCTGGTGCTGGCTCACTCCCACCAGTGTGCGTCGGCTGTGGCGGCGAGGGCGACCCGGCTGCCGGAGCTCGGCTGCCCGGAGCTCGGCTGCCCGGCCTCAGCTGCGCAGCGGCAGCGGCACCGCATGCTCGAGGCCGTCGAGGACGCGCACCCGCACCTTGCAGTCCTGCAGGAAGCGACGGGTGGCCTCCCAGCCCTCGTAGCGCCCGCCGGCCGCCACCACCTCGGTGATGCCGGAGTTGGCGATGAGCTTGGCGCACGAGAAGCACGGCGCCGCGCTGCTGTACAGCGTCGAGCCGTCGCGGTCCCCGTGGTCGGCGAACAGCAGGGCGTTGGCCTCGGCGTGGATGGCCACGCAGTTGTCGTAACCGAAGTTGGCCACCGACTCGGTCAGCGCGCGGGGGCAGGCACCGGCGTCACAGTGGCCGTAGCCGGCCGGGGGGCCGTTGTAGCCGGTGGAGCGGATGTGGCGGCCCTGCACGATGACGGCGCCGACCTTGCGTCGGCTGCAGTTGGAGCGGGTGGCCGCCTGCGCCGCCAGCGCCAGGAAGTACTCGTCCCACGACTGACGGCTGTTCGGCACGGGCGCCCCGTTCGGCTGGCTGCGGCTGGCTGCAGGCCGGCTGACCGTAGCCGCCAGCGGCCGAATCGGCCAGACCGACGCAGGCCGAATCGGCCGAACTGGCGCACGCCGAACTCCAGGCTGGGTGCATGCTGCGCACGCCAATCGCCAGGAGACAAGGTAGGCAGCATGATCGGCCGGGTGCTGGTGCGTTTCGTCGTGCTGCTGGCGCCGGCTGTCCGCCGCGGTCTGCGAGCATCGGTCGGCGATGCTGCTGATCGAGGTCGTCAAGGTCTGGGGCGCCGTCGCCGGCACCCGCAGCCGCAAGGACAAGGTGGGGCGGCTGGCGGCGTGTCTGGCACAGATGGAAGCCGGCGAGATTGCCGT
>JALZLC010000043.1 GCA_030858885.1 Actinomycetota bacterium | reverse complement strand
CCGTCCGTGAACGCGAGGTCATCCGTGAACCCGTCCGTGAGCGCGAGGTCATCCGCGAGCCTGTCGCCCGCACGACCGTCACCGATCGCATGGACAGCGGCCGCCTGATCGCCGCGGTGGTGGCGATCATCGTCGCGCTGGTGATCGGGTACCTGCTGGTGACCAACCTCGGCTGAGGTCAACCGAAGCTGGTGGTGCCGGTGAAGGCGAAGCCGGCGATGCGCAGCGCCGGCTGACGACAGCCGTACTCGAATCCCTCACCGGCGAAGGCGGTGTCGCTGCTGACGGCCTCGACCTGCGCCAGCGCCCCCATCAGCGACTGGGTGAAGCGCAGGTTGCGCACGGCTGCGGTCACCTTGCCGTCTTCGATGAGGAACGTCCCGTCGCGGGTCATGCCCGTGGCGGTCGTGTCCTTGTGGTTCAACACGTTGGTGTAGTGGAAGCGCGTGACGAGCAGGCCTCGTTCGCAGCCGGCGACGAGGTCGGCGGTCGACCCGCCGTCCCCGGGAGCGAACATGGGGTACAGCGCCATCGGCCCGTAGGTGTTCGGCGCCGGCAGCGCGTTGCCCGTCGACTCCGTGCCGGCTTGCTTGGCGGTGTTGCGGTCGTGCACCACGGACTGCAACTTCCCACTGGCGAGCAGCTCCACCCTGCTGGTCGGGGTGCCTTCGTAGTCGACGGGGTAGCCGCCGGCGTGCGGTGAGCGAGGGTCGTCGGCCAACGACACCCGGGCGTCGGCGACCGGTTCGCCGAGCCGCCCCGCGGCGTAGGAGCGGCCCTCCAGGTAGTCGCGGCCTCCGAAGGCCATGTACGCCAGGTAGGCGGCCAGCGTGCCCACCGCCGGTGGCTCGAGCACCACCGTCCACCGGCCGGCATCGACGTCGACGGGATCCTCGCCCGCCCGCACCTTCTCCACGGCGCGGCGGCCCGCCGCGGCAGGGTCGATGTCGGAGCGCGAGCGGCCCCCGTCCTCGGCCCAGCCCGACGAGGAGGGGCCGGTGACCACGAGCGTCAGGGCCGCCGAGGAGCGTGGCGCGTAGGAGCGCTGCCCCTCGGTGTTGAACACGCCGATCTCGTCGGCCTGCGTCCGGTAGGTGCCCGCGGCCTCGTAGCGCTCGTCGACCTCGGCCAGCAAGGCCCGCACCGCCTCGGCACGGTCCTGCGGTGTCGAGGTGAGGGTCGCCTCGTCGACGTCGACGTCGCCGGCCTTGGCCATCGGCGCCAATCCGGGGAAGGCCGGGTCCGGCGGGGACAGCCGGGCGATGCCGGCAGCCTGTCGAGCGGTGCTCGCCACCACTGCCGGGTCGTCGGTGTGGACGGACGCCACGCCGACGCGGCCGTCGTCGGTGGCCACGCGCACGTTGGCCGCCAGGTCCTCACGCCACACGTTCTGGTGGATCTGGGAGTTGGCGAACCGTGTCAGGCCACCGGCTTCGCGCTGCAGCAGGACCTCCACCCCGGCCACGGCGCCGCCGAGGTCGGCGTCCAGCGCGGCGTCGGCCAGCCGGGCGAAACCGTCGCGCCCGAGCAGTGCCTCCTCGGTGCTCTGCGCGGTCATCGCACGCCCATCTGCACGTGACGGAAACGGGCGGGCGCGGCACCGTGCGACACGCGCGCGACCTGGCCCGGCTCGCCCTTGCCGCAGTTCGGTGTTCCGTAGACCTGCCAGTGCCGCAGCCCGGCGATGCCGTCACAGGAGCCCCAGAACGCCGGCGTGCGTCCGGTGTAGGTGGGGTTGCGGTACAGCTTGCCCAGCTTGCCGCCGCGGATGTCGTAGGCCACCTCGCAGCCGAACTGGAAGTTGAGTCGCTTATCGTCGATCGACCACGACTTGTTGGTGGACATGTAGACCCCGTCGCCGGCCTCGTCGAGCAGCTGCTCGAGCGAACCCGACCCCGGCTCCAGGTTGATGTTGGTCATGCGGATCAGCGGGATCGTGCCCCACGAGTCGGCGCGCATGGTGCCGTTGCTGCGCGTCTGGTCATCGACGTACGGGGCGGTCTCGCGGCTGGTCAAAAAGTTGCGCAGGACGCCGTCGACCACCAGGGGGTGGCGTCCCGCCGGCACACCCTCGTCATCCCAGCCGTAGGTGCCAAGACCCTTGGCCGTGGTCGTGTCGACGGTCAGGTTGACGTGGTCGGAGCCGTAGCGCAGCGATCCGACGTCGCCGATGCCGACCCACGAAGTGCCGGCGTAGGCGGCCTCGTAGCCCAGGATCCGGTCGAGCTCCAGCGGGTGGCCGACGCTTTCGTGGATCTGCAGGGCGACCTGGTTGGCGTCCAGCACCAGGGTGCCGGTTTGCGGGGGGAGGTCGGGAGCGTCCAGCAGGGCGACGGCCTGCTCGGCGTGCTGTTGGGCTTCGGCAACGAGATCGAGGGCCAGGATGTCCTCCCAGCCGCCAGTGGCGCAGTAGCCGCGGAAGGAGTTCGGGTAGGAGCGCACCTGCACCTCGCCGTCGCCGACCGCGATGCACTCCACGCCGCCGGCCAGCTGCAACAGCGTCTGCCGCAGGTCGGCGCCCTCCGAGGACACGAACCACTTGGTGGTGCGCCAGGCGTCGAAGCTGGCCTTGGCCAGGCTGAGCTTGGGCTCACCGTGGGCAGCGGCGGCCGCCGCCAGCAGCAGCTCCAGCTTGTCGTCGATCCCGACGTCGAAAGGGTCGGTGCCGTGCGGCGTGGTGTAGCTGCCGGTCGCGATCTCCACCGGCGCCAGCCGCACCTGGCGGCGCTGCGCGGTGGCGCTGGCCTTGGCGATCGCCACGGCCTGTCGCGCGGCGCTCAGAACGTGCTCGCGGTCCAGCCGGGCGGTCCCCGCGAACCCCCACGAGCCGCCGACCAGCACCCGCACGCCGACGCCGCGGGTGGTGCTGCGCTCCACACCCTCGACGCGATCGTCCTGCACCGACAGCGACTCGCCCTCTTCCAGCACCGCCCGCGCATCGGCGTAGCCGGCACCTGCGGCGACCGCCTCGTCGAGGGCCAGCTGGGCAAGATCCTTCATCGGCGCGCTCCTGCTCGGTGACGGCCCGCAGCCTAGCGACCCGTGATACTGCCCAGTCATGGACGATCTGGAATTCCGCCGCGACGCGCTGGACAGCCCCGTCGCTTCGCAGCTGATCGACGAGCTGCAGGCCGAGTTCGTCGTCCGCTATGGCGGCCGTGACGAGAGCTTCATCGCCGCAGCTGACTTTGTGCCACCCGCCGGCGACTTCTTGGTGCTGTACCGCGACGGTCGGCCGGTGGCCTGCGGTGGGATCCGCCGCATCGAGGCGTCGGTGGTCGAGCTGAAACGGATGTACGTCGTGGCCGACCAGCGTCGCAGCGGCATCGCGCGCCGTCTGCTGGCCGGCCTCGAGCGGGCCGCTGCCGACCTGGGCACCACCACCATCCGCCTGGAGACGGGCACCGCTCAGCCGGAGGCGATGGCCCTGTACGCCTCGTCGGGCTACCAGCCGATCAGCAACTTCGGCTACTACGCCGGCGCGCCGCTGTCGCGCAGCTTCGAGAAGGTGCTGCCTCACGGCTCCGGCGCGTAGGCTGCGCCCCGCCATCATCGCTGACCAGGAGCCGCAGCCGTGGACTTCGACCTCACCGAGCAGCAGGAGCAGATCCGCAAGCTGGCCCGGGACTTCTGCGACGCCGAGGTCGCCCCCAAGGCTCGCGAGTTGGACAAGAGCGAGGCCTTTCCCGATGAGCTGGTGCCCAAGCTGTTCGAGATGGGCTTCCTCGGCATCACCGTTCCCGAGCAATACGGGGGCCTGGGGCTGGACTACCTGTCCTACGGGCTGGTCACCGAGGAGCTCGGTCGCACCGACGCCTCGATCCGGTCGCTGGTCGGCGTCAACGTTGGGCTGGCCTGCACCTGCCTGCTGACCTGGGGGACCGACGAGCAAAAGTCCGAGTGGCTGCCGCGCCTGACCTCCGAAGGCCTCGGCGCGTTCGGGCTGACCGAGCCCAACGCCGGCTCCGACCCGTCGGCCATGACGACGCGTGCCACCCGCGACGGCGACGACTGGATCATCAACGGTTCCAAGATGTGGATCACCAACGGCAGCAGGGGAATCCTGACGGTCGTCTTCGCCCAAGCCGACCCCGGTACGCCGAACAGCGGCCGGAAGGGCATCACCGCGTTCCTGGTGCCCCAGGACAGCGCCGGCTACGAAGGCAACGCCATCCACGGCAAGCTCGGCTTACGTGCGGGAGACACCGCCGAGGTCGTGTTGAGCAACGTCCGCGTCCCCGACCGCATGCGGCTCGGGGAGGTCGGGCAGGGGCTGAAGATCGCCCTGGGCGCGCTGGACTCCGGGCGCTTCTCGCTGGCCGCCGGAGCCACTGGCATCTCCCAGGCCTGCCTGGACGCCGCACTCCGCTACGCCGACGAGCGCACGCAGTTCGGTCGCAAGATCAGCGGGTTCCAGTTGGTGCAGCAGCTGATCAGCGAGATCTACCTCGATCTGGAGGCCAGCCGGGCGCTGTACTGGAAGGTGGCCTGGCGCCACGACAAGGGCGAGCGCCACACCGTCGAGTCGTCGGTCGCCAAGACGTTCTGCTCGGAGGCGGCGGTGCGCAACGCCGACCGCGCGGTCCAGGTCCACGGCGGCTACGGCTACTCCGACGAATATCCGGTGGGCCGCTATCTGCGCGATGCGCGCGTCACCACGCTGTACGAGGGCACCAGCCAGATCCAACGGCTGCTGCTCGGCCGCCACCTGACAGGGGAGAACGCGTTCACCTGAGCACGGGCGAACTCCCTACCAGCGACGTGTAGCGTGCGGCTGTGGTCTACGACCTGCATACCCACTCGACGTTCTCCGACGGGACCACCAGTCCCGCCGCCAACGCGGCCATGGCCGCCGCCGCGGGGCTCGTCGGGCTGGCGCTGACCGACCACGACACGATGGACGGTTGGCCCGAGGCGGCCGCGGCGTGTGCCGAGCACGGGCTGGACTTTGTGCCGGGCGTGGAGCTGTCCACCGAGTACGAGGAGCGCGGGATCCACCTGCTCGGCTACTGGGTCGACTCCCAGCATCCCGCGCTGGTGGCCGAATGTCAGCGTCTGCGCGCCGAACGCGACCGCCGCGCCGACGCCATGGTCGCCAACCTGGCGCGACTCGGGGTCGACATCTCGATCGACGACGTGCGCGCCCAGGCGGCCGGCGCGCCGGTTGGGCGCCCTCACCTCGCGGCGGTGATGGTCGGCAAGGGCTTGGTGGCCGACGAGGATGAGGCGTTCGATCAGTACCTGGCCGACGGCGGACCCGCCTACGAGCCGAAGCGTGCCCTCGCGCCTGTCGACGGGGTAGCGCTGATCAGGGCGGCGGGCGGCACCGCGGTCCTGGCCCATCCGGGTCTGGGCACCATGGACACCCCCTTGAGCACCGTGCTGCTGGATCAGTTGCGCGACGCCGGGCTCAAGGGGGTCGAAGCCGACCACTGCGGGCACGAGCCGGCGGTCCGCGACTACTGGCGGGCAGCGGCCCGCCGTCGAGGGATGTCGGTCACCGGCTCCAGTGACTTCCATGGAACGCACAAGGAGAGCAAGATCGGGGACGCAACGACGAGCGTGTCCGTCGTCGAGGAGTTGCGCCGCCGCGCAGCCACGGCGGGGGACGGCCTGGGATGACGACCACCGAGGAAGGGGCGACTGGATGGTTGGTCCAGCAAAGCGACTGATCCCGCTACCGATGTTCGTCGTCACCAGCGACGGACCGCTGCGAGGCCGTGTGCTGGTGGTCGATGCCGACGAGCAGGTGCTCGGCCGCCGGGAGAACTCCGATCTGCAGCTCGGTGACCCGCACGTCAGCCGTGCCCACGCCGTGATCCGCAAGCAGAGCGGCGCGGTGTGGCTGGAGGACCTGGGGTCCACCGGCGGCACGTTTGTCAACGCCGAGCCGGTGACCGGCTCGCAGGCCCTGCGCCACGGTGACCTCGTCCGCTTCGGGACCGTCGAAACCCGGTTCGAGGACCGCAGCGCCATGATGGAGGGTGACGACGCCACCCAGCTGATCGAGCTGGCTCCCGTCGCGGACAAACCGGTGCTGTCGCCGCGCCAGCAGGAGGTCCTCAACTACCTCAAGGACGGGCTGACCAACCCGGAGATCGCGGTGCATCTCGGCGTCACGGAACGCACCGTCAAGGCGCACTGCCAAGAAGTGTTCGACCGGCTCGGCGCGCGCAACCGCACCGCCGCCGTCGCGGCCGCCATGCGCATGGGTCTCATCGGCGACGACTAGCAGCGCCCACCGCCGAAGGCGGGTAGTGCACGTTGCGCACCGCAGTCGCTACCCTTACTCCCAGGCAAGGCAACGGGCCGTCCAGGCCCCGTCCTCCACACAACCGCTCGGAGACTTCAACTATCGACCAGTGGGTTTCGTACGCACCCCTTGATGTCAGCCCTCGAGGCAGACGACGACCGGTGCCGGGGACCCCGAACTGGACGCCCCTGGCCGCTTGACGGCGGCCACGCTCCGGAGTGGATGATCCGCTCTGAGACGGGCTTGTATCGGAGGGCGGGACCTGGGTGTCCCGCCTTTGCCATGCCCGGCCTCGGTCGCGGCGCTTCACCCATCGGCAGCCGTCCGCACTGGAACGCCCCATGCCCAGCCTCGACCTCGCGCTGAACACCACCCTGCTGGCGCAGGCGTTCGTCACCGTGCTCGTGATCATGGACCCGTTGGGCAACATCCCGATCTTCTTGACGCTGACGAGAAACCGCTCCGTACAGGAGCGCCGACACGCCGCCCTGCAGTCGGTCGGCGTGGCCGCCGGGGTGATCCTGGTCTTCGCGATCTTCGGTCAACAGCTGCTCACGCTGCTGGGCATCTCCCTGGAGGCGCTGCAGATCGCCGGAGGGCTCCTGCTCGGCCTCATCGCCTTGGAGCTGCTGGCCGGTGGCGGCCACGACGAGCCGTCACAGGTGGCGCACGGCAACATCGCCTTCGTGCCGCTGGGCACGCCGCTGCTCGCCGGGCCCGGCGCCATCGCGGCGACGATGCTGTACATGCAACGGGCCGACGGGTTCGGTGGGGCGTTGTCGGTGGTGATCGCGCTCCTCGGCGCGCTGTCGGTGTCCTACGTCGTGATGCGCTACTCCCACGTCATCGGCAGGCTGCTGCGCGAGAACGGCATCAACCTGGTCACGCGCGTGATGGGATTGCTGGCCGCCGCCATCGGGGTGCAACTGGTCGCCAGCGGCGTGGCCGCATGGGTCATCGGCGGCGTCAGCTGACGGTCCAGGCAACCGAGGCCAGGCGCATGTCACGACCCACGGCCGAGCGGGAACGAGAAGCGGGTTACGTCGGTGGGAAACGAAAACCAGGCGTAGCCGCTGCGCGGCGTGAACCGCGACAGACCGCCGCCGTCGTCCCATGACCGAGCACCGGGGGCGTAGCCCAGGTCGTGGTACTTGACGAAGGCGGCAGCCAGGCGGTCGCCCAGGTCACCGGCCGGCGTGTGGGGGCGCGACTCGCCCTCCAGCACGACCGCCTCCTTGCCGTCCTCCAGGTGCAGGACGGCCGCGGGGTTGGTTTCCAGGTTGCGGGCGTGGCGGGTGGCCGGGCTGCCGTCGTAGTACCAGCAGTCGTCCAGCCAGACACCCCAGCGGGGCACCACATGCGGACGGCCGTCCGGTCGCGTGGTGGCGATCCAGTAGTGCAGGCTGCGCTCGAGGCGGACGCGAACCTGCGCCCAGTCCAGCGGTTGGGTCGCGGTGCCGTACCCCTCGGGCAGCGTCAAGGGTGACGTTGTTGGCTCCACCTCGTCCTCCTGTGGTTCTGGGCGCTACCGCCTTCGCTACTCGAGCGCGGGCTACCCTGCCTACCAATGCCACGAACCAGCCGCAAGGCCGACCAGTTCACCGAGTCCGTGATCCGCGAGATGACCCGCCTGGCGGCGGTCAGCTCCAGACCGCAGCGACCCGTGGTCAATCTGGCCCAGGGCTTTCCCGACTTTGCGGCGCCCGAAGTCGTCAAGGAAGCGGCGCGCCAGGCCATCCGCGATGACGTCAACCAGTACGCCATCACCTGGGGCGCGCAGTCCTTCCGTCACGCGCTGGCCGACAAGTACCGGCGCCACTACCGCTGGGACGTCGACCCGGAGACACAGCTGACCGTCACCTGCGGGGCCACCGAGGGGATGATCGCCAGCCTGCTGGCCGTGATCGACCCAGGCGACGAGGTCATCGTCTTCGAGCCGTTCTACGAGAACTACGGTCCCGATGCGGTGCTGTCGGGGGCGGTGCCGTCCTATGTGGTCCTCGACCCGGCCGACGGCTTCGCCCTCGACCCACAGCGGCTGCGGGCGGCGGTGAGCCCTCGCACTCGGGGCATCATCGTCAACTCGCCGAACAACCCGACGGGCAAGGTCTTCACCGCCGACGAGCTCGGCGTGATCCGCGACCTGTGTGTGGAGCACGACCTCGTCGCGTTTACCGACGAGATCTACGAGCACATCGTGTACGACGGCGCCAGCCACACCCCGCTGGCGACGCTGGACGGCATGGCCGAGCGCACCTGCACCGTCAACGCGCTGTCCAAGACCTACTCGGTCACCGGCTGGCGCGTCGGCTGGGTCGTCGCCCCGCCGGCGCTGACGGCCGCCATCCGCAAGGTCCACGACTTTTTGACCGTCGGCGCAGCTGCGCCGCTGCAGGAGGCGGGGGCGGTCGCCGCCGCCCTGCCGGACAGCTACTACGCCGGCCTCGGCGAGTTCTACCGGCAGCGGCGCGACTACCTGCTCGGCGTCCTGCGCGACGTCGGGCTCGAGCCCGTTGTCCCGCGTGGGGCGTACTACACGATGGTGGACTGCTCGCCGTTCGCCGACAGCGACGTCGACTTCGCCAAGCGGCTGGTCA
>JALZLC010000267.1 GCA_030858885.1 Actinomycetota bacterium | reverse complement strand
TCGGGTCGAGGGGGATGATGACGTTACGGGCGGCGTTGGTGGCCAACTGGTCGATGTGCATGATCGCAACGTCCGGGCCGTTGCCGCTGGTCACCGCAGTCGGCACGGAGGCGTAGAAGTCAGCCCACTGCTGGGTGTTCTGGGCCACGGCGATGTTGTCGTGCTCGGAGTTGAACTGCTCGACCAGGTCGCCCATGACGGGTCCGTCGGCTCCGGTGAACCCGTTCCAGAAGGCCAGCTCGACGGCGGGTCCGCTGTACTCGCCGCCCGAGGCGACGGCTGCCCCCTCCTGCTCCGCGCCGCCGGGCACCGGGGCTGAGCCGCCCCCACCGCAGGCGGCGAGGGCAACACCGGCCCCGGCTCCCGCGGACAGGCGAAGGAACGTGCGCCGGTCAATCGTTCTGGGGTGCTTCAGGTTGTGCATGGCAACTCTCCCTCATAGGTGATCTGCTGGCCCGGGGGCTGTCGCAGGTCTGGTTGGTCCGGCTGCTGCGTCTGCAAGGTGGCCCGTCGCAGGTCAGCGAGGTCCGCCTTGGGTTTGCGGTCGAAGGTCAGCAGGCCGTTGGCCTCCTGTTCGATGTCGGTGAGCTGGGTGTAGCAGAAGCCGGCGACCACAGGGCTGGAGACCAGCGCGGCGACCAGGTCGGTGTAGCGGTCGAGCAGGTCGTCGCCGTCAGCGGCCGTCTGGTATCCCCAGTGCCCCGCGCTGCCAGAGCTGGCCGCGTCGTTGTCCACCGCGATGCCCCCGAACTCGGTGACCAGCAGCGGCTCGCCGCGGTGCGCAAAGCCGGTGGTGTAGATCGGCCGGCCGCCGGGGCCGGCGGCCAGCGCAGTGGAAAGGTCGGCGTGACGCTGCCGCAGGGCGGTTGCGGCGCTGTAGTCGTGCACCGTGCACAGATCGGTGGTGGCCTGCTCCCAGCCATCGTTGGACACCACCAGGCGGCTGGGATCAGCCGACTTGGTGAGGTAGTGCAGGGCGAGCAGGTGGTCGCGCTGGGCGGGGTCGGTGCTCAGCGCCGGCACCCCCCAACTCTCGTTGCACGGCACCCAGGCGATGATGCAGGGGTGAGAGCTGTCGCGGCGCAGCACCGCCTGCCATTCCGCCGTGCTGCGGCCGACCGCTGCGGCCGAGAAGCGGTACGGGCTCGGCATCTCGGCCCACACCACGAAGCCGAGGCGATCCGCCCAGTGCAGCCAGCGGGGGTCCTCGATCTTCTGGTGTTTGCGGGCGCCGTTGAAGCCAAGCTCCTTGGCCAGTTCGATGTCCCGCCGCAGGTCGTCGTCGCTGGCCGCGGTCAGCAGCCCGCCGGGGAAGTAGCCCTGGTCCAGCACCAGCCGGGGATAGAACGGTCGGTGATTGAGGTACAGCCGGCCGTCGCGCGCCTCGATCTTGCGCATCCCGAAGTAGCTGTCGACCACGTCAACAGGCTCGTCGCCGGCGCTGGTCAGCTCGGCGCGCAGGTCGTACAGGGTGGGATGGTCAGGGCTCCAGGTCTGGATGCCCTGCCAGTCCCCGACGTCACGCCCGGCGCCGTGGCCGTCCGGCGCCAGCGGGAATCGGCGCTGCACCCGGGCCGTGGTGACCGCGACGGTGTCGTCGACGAGGACCTGGCCGTGCAAGCGCACCAGCAGCCGCAACCGGCTGCCGATGGCCGCGGCGGTCAGGTCGACGGTGACCGTGATCGCCCCGGCGTCCAGGTCCGGGTCGAGACGCAGGTCGACCACGCGCTCGGGCGCCACCGGCTCCAGCCAGACGGTCTGCCAGATGCCGGTCGTGGCGGTGTAGAAGATGCCCTCCGATTCCGTGCGCCAGTACTGCTTGCCGCGGGGGATCTCGAGGTCGTCGAGCGGGTCGGCGGCACGCACGACGACGGTGTGCTCACCGCCGGCGGGGGCGCCCGCGGCCGGGGCGCCGCCAGCCAGGGCGTCGGTAATGTCGGCGGTGAACGGCGTGGAGCCGCCTTCGTGGGTGGCGACCTGCGCGCCATCGACCCAGACGCTGGCCTGGTAGTCGACGGCGCCGAAGTGCAGCAGCAGGCGCTGGCAGGCGTCGCGGCGGATGTCGCCGAAGCGGCGCGCGTACCACACGATGTCGTGGCGCCCTCGGTCGGTGATCCCGGACAGCTCGGACTGGGGGCAGAAGGGCACGGTGATCTGCCTGTCCAGCGGCGTCTCGCCTGGGACCGCGCGCTGCCAGTGCTGCGCCAGGCCCCGGTCCTCGTCGTCGAAGGCGAAGCTCCAGGCACCGTTGAGGCTGGCCCAACGTCCACGGCGCAGCCGGGGACGTGGATGCTCGCTGCGGGGGGAGGTCACCGGGTGAGGGCCTCCGGGGGCCCAGGGGTGCGACCTGGGCAGGACTGGTGCATCGAGACCCCCTTCGTGGTTGTTGAGGCCGGCAAGCCGTGAACCGCGGCCGGGTTCGGGTGACGCGTCGGCTTTCACAATAGAAAGTTCGCTTTCGGTTCCGCAAGACCTGCCACAAATTTCATCACCGCCTCGCCAGGCGGCAGGATGCCGTCATGACGCGACGATTCTGGGCCCCGGGACGGGTGAACCTCATCGGGGACCACACCGACTACAGCGG
>JALZLC010000256.1 GCA_030858885.1 Actinomycetota bacterium | reverse complement strand
GGTCGGTCCTGTGTGCATGATAGGCGTCCTCGAACTCTGCCGGTGGCAGGTCGTTGAGGTAGCCGTGCAACCGCTCGGTGTTGAACCAGGTCACCCATGACAGGGTGGCCAGTTCGACGGCCTCGACGGTGCGCCACGGGCCCTGCTCGGGTCCGTAGATCAGTTCGGCCTTGTACAGCCCGTTGGTGGTCTCGGCCAGGGCGTTGTCATAGGAGTCCCCGACCGAGCCGATGGACGGCGTGGCGCCGAACTCGGCGAGCCGTTCGCCGTAGCGGATCGAGGTGAACTGCTCAGGGGGTCGTTGCAACACCGGCCTGTGGGGCGGAGCGTAGGTGGTTGTTGAGGGCCTCGGCAGGGGTCTTCCATCCGAGGGTCTTGCGGGGGCGGGTGTTGAGGTTCAGAGCGACCGCATCGAGATCCTCGGCGGAGTGCTTGGACAGGTCTGTGCCCTTGGGGAAGTACTGGCGTAGCAGCCCGTTGGTGTTCTCGTTGGTGCCGCGTTGCCAGGGAGAGTGAGGGTCACAGAAGTAGATCGGCATCCCGGTGTCGATGCGCAGCTGGGCGTGCTGGGCCATCTCCGAGCCTTGGTCCCAGGCAAGCGAGCGACGGAGCTGGACTGGGAGGGTGGCGATCGTCATCGCGATCGCGTCACGGACTGCTTCGGCGCCGTGCCCGGCCAGCGGCGGGCCGTTGTTGACCGGCGCCAGTTCACCGTGCCCGTCCATGCGGGGCAGGTGCAGCAGCAGGGTGAACCGGGTGGTGCGCTCGACCAGTGTCCCGATCGCGGAGCTACCCAGCCCGAGGATCAGGTCGCCTTCCCAGTGGCCGGGCACGGCCCGGTCGGCGGCCTCGGCAGGCCGCTGGCTGATGAGGATCTCCGGGGTGACGAACTTCTTGCCCCGACCCCGGGTCCGTGCGCGGGGCACCCGCAGTGCCCGTCCGGTGCGCAGACACGCGGTCAGCTCCCGACGGAGTGCGCCGCGTCCTTGGACATACAGCGCCTGGTAGATCGCCTCATGAGAGATCCGCATCGTCTCGTCCTCCGGGAAGTCGATCTTCAACCGGTTCGCGATCTGCTCCGGACTCCATGCCTTGGCCCACCGGCGGTCCATCCGGCGCCCGTGCCGCCGGCTGATCCACCGCACCCCAGGTCCGGGCACCGCCACCCCATCGGGCCGGGCGATCGTGCCCGAGAGACGATCCTGGACATACTCGCGCAACCGGTCGTTGCCGGCCAGCTTGGCGGCCTTGGGCCGCGTAGCGCGCCGGTCCGAATGCCACTGCGCGGTCGAGGCCCGATACTCCGCCTGGCCGCCGTGGTTCGTGAGGTTGCGCCGCAGCTCCCGTGAGATCGTGGAGGGATCCCGACCGACCCGCCGGCCGATCTCGCGCACCCCGACACCTTGGGCGTGCAACAGCGCGACCTCCTCCCGCTCTACGAACGACAGATACCGCTCCGACACGGGCGCAAGGCTGACCGTCGGCATGCCGCCACCTTCACGGAACCAGCGGGTCCCAACCGCCGGGGACACCCCGGCCACCACAGCCGCATCCTCGCTGGAGGACCCCTGCGCGATCGCCAACCAGAACCGCTGCCGGTGCTGACGCCGCGCCACCGGGGCGCGCCCCGGTGAGCGCATTGGCGCACGCCCTCCACGATCTGCCAGCTGCTGCCGTCGAGCTCCCATCGCAACCCCTCACCTCAGGGTGTTGCGACGACCACTTGAATCCACCCTGGCAGCCGCGGTCGGAGTGGAACACGACACCGTCGACGGAGCCGCCGCGGGTCGCCACGGCCATCGTCAGCGCGTCGCAGACCAGGTCGGCGCGCAGGTGGTCGGCCAGTGCCCAGCCGATCACGCGACGCGAGTACAGATCGATCACGGTGGCCAGGTACAGCCAGCCCTGACCGGTGCGCAGATACGTGACGTCGCCAGCCCAGATCCGGTCTGGCGCGTCAGGGTTGAACGCGCGGGCGACCAGGTCCGGCGCCGGCGCGGCGGTCTTGTCACGGCGGGTGGTGCGCACCCGGATGCGGCCCATGACGCCGGTCCGGCCGTGCTCTCGCATGATCCGCGCGACACGCTTGCGCGCGACCCGGTAGCCCCGTCGGCGCAGCCAGGCGTGCACCCGCGGGGCGCCGTAGGTCCGAGCCGAGCAGTCCCAGATCGCCTCGATCTCGGCGGCCAGCAGCGCATCGCTGACCTGCCGGTCTGACGGTGGCCGGCACAGCCAGTCGTAGAAGCCCGACCGTGACACCTGCAGCACCCGGCACATCTCCGCCGTGGACCACGGCGAGTCGGGGTCGGCCTGCTCCTCGGCGATGAACGTGTACATCGCGATCACACGTTCTTCGGGTGCGTGCCCGAGAAGTAGGCCACCGCTTTCCCAGAATGTCCCGCTCGCGGGTCACCCGGTCCAGCTCTCGGCGCAGCTCGCGGATCTCCGCGCGTTCCTCAGCAGTCGGTGCGCCCTCGGCTTCCTCGCGGGCCTGGCGAACCCAGTTACCCAACGACGAGTCGTGGACATTGAGCTCACGGGCGACCTTGGCGATCTGCCCGCCCGACGTCTCGACCATCGCGACGGCCTCGGCCTTGAACTCCGGCGTGAACTTCCGCCGTGGCCTTGCAGTACTCATCAGGACTCCTTCCAGGACCTCACGGCCCATGATTCAGGTGTCCGTCAAAGCGGGGCAACTCCAAGATCCCTGAGCGCGCGGACGAGCTACGTCGTCCAGGACGTTGCATGGCTGAGACGCGTGGCGCCAGCCAGCGACTACCACGATGCCGGCGCTGAGCTTCTGGTTGACTCCCGCCCTTGAAGACACCGTCGAGGAGGTGAGTATCAGGAATGGACCCTGCAGACTCAGGGCAGCCCACGCCGTTCATGCGCGACGAGTCAGACCGGCCAGTTTTTCGGCTGTCGCTGGTCCTGTTCCTCGACGTACTGGGAGCGAGCAATCTGGCAAATGGACCATTACACGAAGCCGAGGCGGTGATGTCCAAGCTCGATGGCGCGATTCGGGAAGGACGTCGATACACGACGGATTCCCTCGACCGTCCTGAGTTCATCGCCTCGTGGTTCTCGGACAACCTCGTGCTCGCGTCGCCGTTCCACACCGACCATGGCGAGTCTGAGTTCGGAACGTTTCTTCATGTGACTGGGCTCGTCCAGCTCCATCTCGCTCTAGCCGGCTTCTTCACGCGCGG
>JALZLC010000242.1 GCA_030858885.1 Actinomycetota bacterium | reverse complement strand
TCGACATCGATGTTCGGGTCCCGGTCACGGCGCAACGCCGTGCCACCTTCAACGCCCTCCCGGGCACCTATGCCTTCTACTGTCGCGTCCCCGGTCACGAGACGGTCATGCGCGGCACCCTGACGGTGCGCTGAAGCGATGAGCCCAACTGGGGAAACCACCACGGCGGTTGTCACGCAAGCCGGCTCCTCCGTCGACAACGCGTCCCTCGCCGTGCCCGATGGCTGCTACCGCGCAAGACACCCGCCGGGTGAGTCAGGGTTACCGGCGCGACTGTGACTACCCGCTTCAGTGCTCTTGCGGCGGCGGGTGCTGACCTGGTGTGGCGACGACCAGGCCGGCGGCCTGTGCCGCTGCCGCGAGCCGGTGGTCATACGCGATGAATGCCGTCAGCTCCTCGCTCAGCAGTACCGCTGAAGCCAGGTGCAGCGCGTCGAGGGTGCGCAGCAGTGGATCGGCAATGTCGCAGGCGAGGTCTTGTACCGCGCGGTCGACAGGGAC
Organism: Actinomycetota bacterium; assembly: GCA_030858885.1. Next base: position 4,722 of record JALZLC010000242.1, on the reverse strand, counting down.
CAAGTCGAGGTCGCCGACGACCGCACGAGCCTCCGTCGTGGCCCGGCCACCGACCCGCTGCGCGGCGCGCAGAACCTCGACCCGTCCCAGTTCGCTGGTGACCACCGGTTGCTCAGGGCGCACGCTCAGCCATTCACGCATCGCCGCGGTTTCATCCTCCCGCCGGACCAACTTCATCAGCGCCGAGGAGTGCAGGTAGATCACAGCCGTTCCTCGCGCTCACCGTCCAGCAGGTCCTGGTTTGTCGGCTCGCCGGCGGCGACCGGCACGGGCCGAGGTGACCGGAGGCGCCCGGTCGGGCTGGGGGCGGGGATGAGCCTTCCGGCGGCGACCAGCCGGTCTCTCGTGGTCCGGGAGCGTTGCGGCGACACCAGTAGCGCGACCAGTTCGCCGCGTTCGGTCACTTCCACGGTCTCGCCCGCCTTGACCAGCGATAGATACCGCGACGCGTTCTGACGAAGTTCGCGGACACCGATGCGTGCCATCCACCCACTATAGCACGCAATGTGCTACATCCAACTCTGGCCTCGGGATCGGTCAATGGGCAGTCGAGCATTGGTTGACTGGGTACTGGGGCGGAAGGCTCCTGCGCGCACACGCGCTCAGGTCACAGTCGCAACACAGGTGGCGGGAACGCGTGGCCGGCGCCGCTGACCGGGACCAGCGCAGAAAGAAGGGTTGGTCACACCATCGTGACCAACCCTTCTTTCTGGTCGGCGGGGGCCAACTGGCGTGAGCTTGGGCTAGTAGCCGCCCTCGCGGGTGGGCGGGGAATGTGGCGGCTACCTAGTAGCCGCCCTCTCCCATCGTCCAGCCCTCGTCGGACTCGTAGTCGTAGGTGCCGTCGCTGAACTGGGCCAGCAGCTCCTCGGGCAGCACCTGCTCGGGCATCTCGGTGGGCAGCGGGCGAACGCCGCGGTACTGGCGCATGCCCGTGCCGGCCGGGATGAGCTTGCCGATGATGACGTTCTCCTTCAGGCCCAGCAGCGAGTCGCTGCGACCCTCGATCGCCGCCTCGGTCAGCACGCGGGTCGTCTCCTGGAACGAGGCCGCACTCAGCCACGACTCCGTCGCCAGGGACGCCTTGGTGATGCCCATCAGGATCTGGCGGCCGTTCGCCGGCTCGCCGCCGTCGTCCACCACCCGGCGGTTCTCGTCGGTGAAGCGCAACCGGTCGACCAGCTCGCCCGGCAGGAAGGTGGTGTCACCCGGCTCGTTGATGGTCACCCGCCGCAGCATCTGGCGGACGATCAGCTCGATGTGCTTGTCGTGGATCGACACACCCTGCGAGCGGTAGACCTCCTGCACCTCGCGGACGAGCAGCCGCTGGGTCTCACGAGCGCCGAGCACCTCCAGCATCTCATGCGGGTCGATCGACCCATCGGTGAGCTGCTCGCCGACGCGGACGGCCTGACCGTCCTCGACGCGCAGCCGCGCGCGCCGCGAGACGGTCACCGAGAAGGAGTTGTCCTCGCCGCCACCATCAACGGTGATGGCAATGCCCTTCTCGGTCTCCTCCAGCGAGACGGTCCCTGACAAGTGGGCGATCTCGGCCTTGCCCTTGGGGGTGCGGGCCTCGAACAGCTCCACCACACGCGGCAGGCCATGGGTGATGTCCTCGCCGGCCACACCGCCGGTGTGGAACGTGCGCATGGTCAGCTGGGTGCCGGGCTCTCCGATGGATTGGGCGGCGATGATGCCGACCGACTCACCGATATGCACCATGTGACCCTCGGCCAGCGCGCGGCCATAGCAGTTGGCGCAGACCCCGACGGGCGCCTCGCAGTTGAGGACCGTGCGGACCTTGATCTGCCGCTGCGCTTCGGTCGGTTGGGGATCCAGCGGTTCCCCCGACTGCGGGTCTTCGCCGCGAACGAGGACCGTGCGCAGCAGGCGCACCTCCGCGTCGGTGATCTCCGTGCCGGCCTTGAGAAGCTGACGACGCGTACCAGGGACGTGGACCGTGTCCGACAGCACCCGGCCGTACAGCGACTGGGAGTCTCGCGCGCCGACCGTGATCGGCAGGCCGCGCTCAGAGCCGCAGTCCTCCTCGCGGATGATGAGGTCCTGGGCGATGTCCACCAGACGCCGGGTCAGGTAGCCCGAGTCGGCGGTCCGCAGCGCGGTGTCGGCCAGCCCCTTGCGAGCACCGTGCGTCGCAATGAAGTACTCGAGGACCGACAGACCCTCGCGGTAGTTGGCCTTGATCGGCCGCTCGATGATCTCGCCACGCGGGTTGGCCACCAGCCCGCGCATGCCAGCGAGCTGGCGGATCTGCGTCATGTTCCCTCGGGCGCCAGAGTTGGCCATCATGTACAGCGGGTTGAGCTGGTCGAAGTTGGCCTCCATCGCGTGGGCCACACGCGTCGTGGCCTCCGTCCAGATCTCCACCAGTTCCTGCTTGCGCTCGTCGTTGGTGATGACGCCCTTGCGGAACTGCCGCTCGACCTTCTGGGCCCGTTCGTCGTGCTCGGCGAGGATCTTGCCCTTGCTGGCCGGCGCCTCGACGTCGGCGATGGAGATGGTGACCCCGGCCTTGGTGGCGTAGCGGAAACCGATGTCCTTCATGTCATCCAGGACCTGCGCCGTCAGCGCCCGCGAGAAGTTGTCGGCGCAGCGGTTCACCAGGTCGGCCAGCACCTTCTGCCCGACCAGCTCGTTGACGTAGGGCAGCTCGGGGGGGAGCACCTCGTTGAACAGGACCCGGCCGGGCGTGGTAAGCACGCGAACACCCTTGCCCGAGCGGACCAGCCCATCGGTGGTCTCAGCGTCCGCCGGCAACTCGCCGAAGACGTCGTCGAGGCCGACGACACGATCCCGCAGCTTCACCAGCACCCACTGCTGCAGGTGCACCGCGTGGGCATCCAGCGCCATGATGAGCTCGGCGGCGCCGGAGTAGGACGCCAGTGGCGTCTTGCCCTCGGCGGCCGACTCGCGCAGGCCCTCAGGAGGCTTACTGCCCTGGTCGTCGGCACCGACCGCGAAGGTCAGGTAGTAGCTGCCCAGCACCATGTCCTGCGACGGCGTGGCGATCGGCCGCCCGTGCGCCGGCGACAGGATGTTGTTGCTCGACAGCATCAGGATGCGGGCCTCGGCCTGCGCCTCGGCCGACAGCGGCAGGTGCACGGCCATCTGGTCACCGTCGAAGTCGGCGTTGAAGGCGGCACAGACCAACGGGTGGATCTGGATGGCCTTGCCCTCGACCAGCCGTGGCATGAACGCCTGGATGCCGAGGCGGTGCAGCGTCGGCGCACGGTTGAGCAGCACCGGGTGGTCGCCGATCACCTCTTCGAGCACATCCCACACCTGCGGGCGTGCGCGCTCGACCATCCGCTTGGCGCTCTTGATGTTCTGCGCGAAGTTCAGGTCGACCAGCCGCTTCATGACGAACGGCTTGAACAGCTCCAGCGCCATCTGCTTGGGCAGGCCGCACTGATCGAGCTTGAGGTCGGGACCGACGACAATCACCGAACGACCCGAGTAGTCCACCCGCTTGCCCAGCAGGTTCTGGCGGAACCTGCCCTGCTTGCCCTTGAGCATGTCGGACAGGGACTTGAGCGGGCGGTTGCCCGGTCCGGTCACCGGCCGGCCTCGGCGGCCGTTGTCGAACAGCGCGTCGACGGCCTCCTGCAGCATGCGCTTCTCGTTGTTGACGATGATCTCGGGCGCACCGAGGTCCAACAGCCGCTTGAGACGGTTGTTGCGGTTGATCACGCGCCGGTACAGGTCGTTCAAGTCCGAGGTCGCGAAACGCCCACCGTCCAGCTGGACCATCGGGCGCAGATCAGGGGGAATGACCGGCACGGCCTTGAGGACCATCGCGGTGGGGTCGTTGCCCGTGGAGCGGAAGGCCTCGACCACCTTGAGGCGCTTGACCGCACGAGTGGCCTTCTGGCTACGGGCCTTGCGGGTCCCGGCCTTGATCTTCTCGGCTTCGTCGGACAGCACCGTGCGAAGGGTCTCGGCTTCGTCATCGAAGTCGATCTGGTTCAGCAGATCCCGGATCGCCTCCGCGCCCATGCCACCGGTAAAGTACTCACCGAAGCGGTCTCGTAGCTCGCGGTAGAGCAGCTCGTCGGTGACCAGTTCCCGCGGCTGTAGCGACCGGAACGTGTCCACCACCTCGTCGAGGCGGGCGGCCCTGGCCTGCGCGGCCGTGGTGACCTGCTTGACCTGCTTCTCAATCTCGCGGCGCTTCTTGCGCACCACGTCGGTCTTGGCCTTCTGCTCCTCCAGCTCGGCAAGCTCGGCTTCCAGCTCCGACAGCAGCTGCTCGCGGTCGACGTCGAGGTCGCGCTCGATGCGCTTCTTCTCGGCGAAGATCTCCTCCTCGAGTTTGGGAAGATCATTGTGCCTGGCGTCGTCATCGACGGACGTGACGATGTACGCGGCGAAGTAGATGACCTTTTCGAGGTCCTTCGGCGCGAGGTCGAGCAGGTAGCCGAGACGCGAGGGGACGCCCTTGAAGTACCAGATGTGCGTCACCGGTGCGGCCAGCTCGATGTGGCCCATCCGGTCACGGCGCACCTTGGAGCGCGTGACCTCGACGCCGCAGCGCTCGCAGATGATGCCCTTGAAGCGCACGCGCTTGTACTTGCCGCAGTAGCACTCCCAGTCCCGCGAGGGACCGAAGATCTTCTCGCAGAACAGCCCGTCCTTCTCCGGACGCAGCGTGCGGTAGTTGATGGTCTCCGGCTTCTTCACCTCGCCGTTGGACCACAT
>JALZLC010000239.1 GCA_030858885.1 Actinomycetota bacterium | reverse complement strand
TCGCGACGGCCAGGTCGAGGCCGTTGAGGATCTGCTTGCCCTCGACCGCGACCTGTAGGCCTTTGATTTCCAGCTCTGCCATGTGCTGTTCGCTCGCTTTCCTTGGAAAGTCAGTGCCGCGGCACCGGGGCGTCGTTGAGCTGCTGGTCGACGTCGACCCATACCGCCCCGTCGCTGACCTTGCAGGCGTAGACGGGGATGGCCCGGACGGCCGGCAGTGAGTCCGGGTGACCGCTGCCGAGGTCGAACATCGAGCCGTGCAGCGCGCACTCGATGCGGCGTTCGTCCACGTCCACGTAGCCCTCGTGCAACGGGTACTCCTGGTGGCTGCAGGTGTCGTGGACGGCCGTGACGGTCGTGGCGTCGAGGCGCACGACGCACAGGGGCTCACCACCGAGCTCCGCCGCGACGGCGGTCCCGATCGGGAAGCCGTCGAGCTCTGCGACCTTCTCGAACGCCATGCCGCGGCCTACCTCCGCCGCCGGTCGATGAAGGCAGGGCCGGTGCGGATCTCACGCTCGACCTCGGACAGCACGACCTGCGTGACCCCGGGCAGGTCGATGCGGTCGGTGACCTCGCTGAAGAAGCCGAACACCAACAGCTTGGCGGCCTCGTCCCGGGGGACACCGCGCGACTGCAGGTAGAACATCTGCATCTCGTCGACCTGACCGACCGACGAGTGGTGCCCGCAGCGCACGACGTCGGAGTTGAAGATCTCCAGGAACGGCACCGAGTCCGCCCTCGCCTTGTCGGTGAGGATGAGGTTGCGGTTGGTCTGGTCAGAGGCCGTCGCCTTGGCGTGTGGCTCGATGCGGATGTTGCCGAAGAACGAGGCGCGGCTGTCGCCCTGCAGCGCGCCCTTGTAGACCAGGTCGGAGGTCGTCTGGGACGCGTTGTGGTGGATCAGCGAGCGGTGCTCGACCTGCTGGCCGTCGTCGCAGAAGTACACGCCGAGCAGCTCGCCGTTGCCGCCCGGGTGGTCGAGGCGCACGTCGGGACGCACGTAGACGGTGCGCCCGCCGAGGCTGATCTCCAGGGACCGGTAGTCCCCGTTGGATCCCACCAGACCGCAGTGGTTGGCGACGTGGTCGACGCCGGCACCCCAATCCTGTGCGCTGACCACCGAGGTGCGCGCGCCCTCGCCGACGACGATCTCGATGACCTCCACGACCGTGGCCTCGGCGTCGCCGCTGTGGTCGACGTAGAAGTCCGCCTTGGCGTGCGCGCCCAGCACCAGCAGCACGCGTGGCAGCGCGCTGCCAGCAGTCGCCTGCTGGACGGTGATGCCGATCGGGCGGGACAGCTCGACGTCGGCGGGCACGTGCACGAACGCCCCCCCGGTGAAGGCGGCGAGGCTGAGCGCGTCGAACTTGGTGTCGGCCCCGACGACCGCGCCGAGCGCCCCCTCGACGACGTCGGGGTGGTCCCGTGCGGCGGTGGTGATGTCGCTGGCAAGCACACCCTTGGCGGAAGCCTCGGGCTCCAGCGTCGCCTCGACGACGGCCCCGTCGACGATTCGCACGCGCCCGTCGAACTCGTCGGGGCCCAGCCGTCCGACGATCCCCTCCTCGCGTGCCGGGACGGCGGCGGCTTCGGTCAGCACCCGGCGGTTCAGATCGAACCGCCGGGGGTTGGTGTAGCGCCACTCCTCGTCCCGGTTCGTCGGCCACGGGAGGTCACAGAAGGCCTTGAACGCCTCCTGCCGCCGGTCCCGCACCCACGCCGGCTCCCCCAGAGCGCCAGAGATCGCGAGGACGTCGGCCTCCGTCAAGTCCGTGATCGTCACCAACGCGGGTTTCAGCTCCTAACGAGATCGTGATGCGTCGGCCTGCGGGCGAACGCCGGGCCCGTGGGCGGGGGTCCATCAGGCCGGAGGGACCTTGGAGGGTGGGCGGGTAAGCGGTCCTGGAGGACTGCTGCGGCCCCCGCCCGAAACCACCTAGCCCACAGAGCCCTCCATGTTCAGGCTGATCAGCCGGTTCAGCTCGACCGAGTACTCCATCGGCAGCTCCTTGGAGATCGGCTCGATGAATCCGCGGACGATCATGGCCTGCGCCTCGGCCTCGTCCACGCCACGGGACTGCAGGTAGAACAGCTGCTCGTCGCCGATGCGCGACACCGAGGCCTCGTGTCCGATCTGGGCGTCCTCCTCGGCGATGTTCATGTACGGGTAGGTGTCGCTGCGGGCGGTCTCGTCCAGCAGCAGCGCGTCGCACACCACGTTGGAGCGCACCCGGTTGGCGCCCTCGGCGATGTCGACCAGGCCACGGTAGCTGGTGCGCCCGTGACCCTGCGACACCGACTTGGACACGATCGTCGAGGACGTGTCGGGCGCGTGGTGGACCATCTTGGCGCCGGCGTCCTGGTGCTGGCCGTCGCCGGCGAACGCCACCGAAAGGACCTCACCGCGCGCACCGCGGCCCATCAGCCACACCGACGGGTACTTCATGGTCAGCTTGGAGCCGATGTTGCCGTCGATCCACTCCATGGTGGCGTCGGAGTAGGCCGCCGCCCGCTTGGTGACGAGGTTGTAGACGTTGTTCGACCAGTTCTGGATGGTCGTGTAGCGCACCCGGCTGCCGGGCTTGCAGATGATCTCCACCACGGCCGAGTGGAGGCTGTCGGAGCTGTAGATCGGCGCGGTGCAACCCTCGACGTAGTGCACGTAGGAGCCGGGCTCGGCGATGATCAGGGTGCGTTCGAACTGGCCCATGTTCTGGGTGTTGATGCGGAAGTAGGCCTGCAGAGGGATGTCGACCTTGACGCCTTCGGGGATCCAGATGAACGACCCGCCCGACCACACCGCGGTGTTGAGCGCCGCGAACTTGTTGTCGTTGGCCGGGATGACCTTGGTGAAGTGCTCCCGGAACAGGTCGGGGTGCTCACGCAGGGCAGTGTCGGTGTCGAGGAAGAGCACGCCTTGGGCCTCAAGGTCCTCGCGGACCTTGTGGTAGACCACTTCCGACTCGTACTGGGCCGCCACTCCGGCGATCAGGCGCTGCTTCTCGGCCTCGGGGATGCCGAGCCGGTCGTAGGTGTCCTTGATCTCGGCGGGCAGGTCGTCCCAGGAGGTTGCCTGCTTCTCGGTGGAACGCACGAAGTAGAAGATGTTGTCGAACAGGATCTTCGACAGGTCACCGCCCCAGGTGGGCATCGGCCGGCGCAGGAAGTGCTGGTAGGCCTTCAGGCGCACGTCCAGCATCCACTTCGGCTCGTCCTTGAGCGCCGAGATCTCTCGCACGACGTCCTCGCTCAGGCCGCGCTTGGGCTCGAACACCGGCTTGTTCTCGTCGTGCCAGCCGTACTTGTAGTTGCCGAGCTGGAGGTCTTCAGCCTTGGTGGCCATCAATGGCTCCTGTACGGGGTCGGTGGTTACGCGTCATCGGTCGTGATGTGGCAAATGCAGGCGTTGGCGCCGCCAGCGATCGTCTGGCGGCGCGACAGCTTGGCGCCGCCCAGTAGCCGCTTGAACAGCGAGGCCTCGAAGGCGCACAGCTCGGGGTGTTCCTCGGCCACCGCCTCGAGGGCGCAGTGGCCTTGCACGAGCTGCAGCTTGGTGCTGCCGTCCGGGGCGGTGACGGTGGTGACGCCGGCGTCGAATCCGTCGCGCGACAGCAGCTGCGCCAGCACTTCGGTGCGGTCGGCGACCGTCCCGGTGTTCGCCAGGGCGGAAGCGTAGCGCTGCGCTTGCCGTTCGCCTCGCCAGCGCAGGAACCGCAACAGCTCGGAGCGGCCGTGCTCGTCGCTCAAAAAGTCCATCAGCTCGCCAGCGAGCTCCGCGGAGTTGTCGGGGAACAGCCGGCGAGCCTTGTCGGTCAACGCGTAGTGGGCGCTGGGACGGCCCGGCCGGTCGTTGCGCACGGTGTGGGCGCTGACCAGGCCGTTTCGTTCCAGAACCTGCAGGTGACGGCGGATCGCCACCTCCGACAGACCCAGTTGGCCGGCCAGGCCGGCGACCGAGGCCGCCGAGCCGTGCAGCAGGTGCACTAGCCGCGCGCGGGTGTCGCCCAACAATTCGACGAGGCCACCAGCCGACAGGCTGGGGTCCGGGTCGTGGTGGACGTCGTCGTGGACGTCATCGAGTGTCGAACTCACCCAATTAAGACTAGCAGATGTTGAGAAATTCGCCGCCTTCAGCGGTCGACGATGAGGGTGCCGGTGGCGACCTCGACATCGCGGGCCAAGCGGGTGTGGCGCAGCTCGTTGCGCGGGCCCACGCTGGCGCGCGCACCAACGATCGAGCCTTCCAGCGTCACGTTGGCGCCGATCCGCGCACCGCTGCACACCACCGAGCCGAAGACTTCGCTGTCGGCACCGATCTCGACGTCGTCGAACAGCACGCAGTCCTCCAGTTGGGCTCCCGCACGCACCACCGTGCCCCGACCGAGCACGACGCGGCCGAAGACCTGCGCCCCCTGCTCGATGACCACCTCGTCGCCGAGCACGGCGGGCTGGATGACCCCGACGGCCTCTCGTTGCACGCCCTCGCCCTCCCAGAGGCCGTCCTGGGTCTTCTTGCCCGCCGGCGACCAGTCGACGCGGCCCTCCAGCACATGCCGGTTGGCGGCCAGGTAGTCGCGCGGGCGCCCGGTGTCGAGCCAGTAGCCGCCGTCGAACAGTCCGTAGAGCGCCTCCGCCTGCTTGACCATGGCGGGCAACAGCCCCTGCTCGAACGAGAAGAAGGCGTCCGGCGGGATCCGCTGCAGCACGCTCGGCTCGAGCATCAGGATGCCGGCGTTGACCAGATGACTGTCGGTCTCCTCCGGCGCGGGCTTTTCCAGGAAGTGCTCGACATGGCCGTCGGCTCCCAGCTCTAGCACCCCGAACTCGCTGACGTCGCGCACCGAGGTCAACCACAGCGTCAACACGGACTGGCGCTCGCTGTGCACGTCCAGCAGCGCCGCCACGTCAGGCGTCGCCACGACGTCGCCGTTCATCCACAGCAGCGGCCGCTCGTCGAAGGCGCCTTGGTCGGCGCACCAGCGCAACGCCCCGCCGGTACCAAGGGGCCGCGGCTCCACGATGATGCGCAGGTCGAGACCGAGGTCGTGCGCGGTCTCCTCGACGCCCCCGAAACGATCAGCGTTGTACCCCAGCGCCAGCGTGATGTCGCGGATGCCACTGGCCGCGAGATGGCGCAGCTGGTGGTCGATCAGCGGGCGGTTGGCTATGGGGATGAGCGGCTTGGGCAGCTCGGCGGTCACCGGCCGTAGCCGCGTGCCCTTCCCCCCGGCGAGGATGACTGCCTGGACGTCGGGCAAGGTGGTCTCCTGATGGATGGCTTGGCGCAAGCCTTCCCACGCGGGTGGCGAATACCGCCGACCAGGACTACTGGTGGGAGCGCTTCCGCCGTCGCACCTCACCCTGGATCATGTCGGACTGGTGCATGAACTTGCGCAGCCGCTGGTTGAACTCCTTGTCCGGCTTAGTGCTCTGCCGGCGCTGCACCTCGTCCTCCCAGCCAGAGTCTGCCCGCTTGATGGACAGGTCGATCCTGCCGTCGTCCTTGATGGCGACGACCTTGACTGTGACTTCCTGACCCTCGGTCAGGTAGGCGTGGATGTTCTCCACGAAGTCACGGTGCACCTCAGAGATGTGCACCAGACCGGTCACATCCGGCTCGACTTCGACGAAGGCGCCGAAGTCGTGCAGGCGGACGACCTTGCCGGTGACGATGCTGCCAGGTTGTGCGGACACCATTCTCCTCTCGCGGTCACCCATCGGCCCGGATGTGGGCGCGACGCAACCGCCGGTTCGTTTATCTCGGTAGTTCTAGGTTACCAGCCGACCCGAGGCGACGGCCGCAGCGCAGGGCTGATCTTGTTGACCATGACGGAGGCCGACATGCGAGCAGTGGTGGCGACAGGGCCTGGCGAACCCGAGGTGCTGCGGGTCGTCCAGCGACCCGATCCTGTTCCGGGATCCGGCGAGCTGCTCGTGCGCGTCGTTGCCACGGCGGTCAACCGGGCTGACGTGCTGCAGCGGCGGGGGATGTACCCGCCGCCGCCAGGTGCCAGCGATGTGCTCGGCCTAGAGGCGTCGGGGGTCGTCGAGGCCGTCGGTTCCGAGGTCACCGGCTGGTCCGTGGGTGATCCCTTGTGCGCGGTGCTGCCGGGCGGTGGGCACGCCGAGCTGGTGGTGGTGCCGGCCAGCGTGTCGCTGCCGGTGCCCCCGGGGCTGTCGTTGGTGGAGGCGGCGGCCGTTCCCGAAGTCTTCACCACCGCCTACGACAACGTGCTGGTGCGCG
>JALZLC010000219.1 GCA_030858885.1 Actinomycetota bacterium | reverse complement strand
GCGTCGGGGTGTACTCGACAACGGGCAGGTCCGCCTGCTCGGCGCACAACAGGACGACGCCAGCCGCCTGGCCGACGCCCATGGCGGTGCGGACGTTGACGTTGAAGAACACGCGCTCGACGGCGACGGCCTGCGGTCTGGCCTGGCTGATCACGGCCCGCAGCTCGGCGTACAGCCGCGCCAGACGCCGGGAGGTCGGCTCACCGCTGGGCGTGCGCACCACTCCGGCGCGCAGGGCTACCGGTCTGCGGCTGGGGCCTTCCACGACACCGATCCCGCAGCGGGACAGGCCGGGGTCGACACCCAGCACGCGCACGGTCGCCTCCGATCGAACGGACGTTCGACCGGAGGCTAGCAGGCGGTTGGCCGTTACCGGTCGAAGCCGCTGCGGCCAAACGCCGTCGATCCGTCCAAAGCAGGGTCAGGCAACGGCCTCCAGCAGGCGGTCGGGGATGTCAAAGTTGGCGTACACGTTCTGCACGTCGTCGCAGTCCTCCAGCGCCTCCACCAGCCGCAGCACGGCCTTCGCTGTCCTCTCCTCGGCGATGGCGACGCTGACGCTGGGCAGCATGGTGACCTCTGACGAGGCGACACCGATTCCCGCCTCCTCCAACGCGGCGCGCACGCCGTACACGTCGTTGGGCTCGGCGGTGACCATGAAGCTGTCGCCCTCCCGCACCACGTCGCTGATCCCGGCCTCCAAGCCCGCCAGCAGCACGTCGTCCTCGGTCGTCAAGTCGGCCGGAACGATCACCACGCCGGTCCGGGTGAACAGGTAGTTCACCGCTCCCGGCGCGGCTAGGGAACCACCGTTCTTGTTGAAGGCGGCGCGCACGTCGTTGGCCGCGCGATTGCGGTTGTCGGTGAGGCACTCCACGAACAGCGCCACGCCGCCAGGTGCGTAGCCCTCATAGTGCACAGTCTCGTAACTGACGCCATCCGCGTCACCGGACGCCCGCTTCAGGGCTCGTTCGATGTTGTCCTTGGGAACCGAGGCGTCGCGCGCCTTTTGGATGGCGTCGGTCAGCGTCGGGTTGCCCTCCGGATTCGCTCCGCCGACCTTGGCCGCGGACTCGATGCCTCGGATCAGGCGCGCGAACAGCTTGCCGCGTTTGGCGTCAGCGGCGCCCTTCTTGTGCTTGATCGACGACCACTTGCTGTGACCGGACACGGCCCCTCCCTCAGACTGTCGCAGCCTCGCGGACCATGTCGACGAACAACGCGTGTAAGCGGCCGTCGTCGGTCAGTTCGGGATGGAACGCCGACGCGAGGAGATTGCCCTGCCGGGCGACCACAACTTTATCACCCAGGGGCGTTCCGACCGTGGCCAGGATGTCGACCGAGGGCCCGTGCGCTTCGATCCACGGCGCCCGGATGAACACCGCATGCAGTGGCTCGCCGGTCAGCCCCACCACGTCCAGGTCAGCCTCGAAGCTGGCGATCTGCCGGCCGAACGCGTTGCGCCGCACGACGATGTCCATGGCTCCGAGCAAGGGCTGCTCGGCCGGACGGCCGTCGGCGTGCAATGCCTGTCGGGCCAGCAGGATGGCCCCGGCGCAGGTGCCGAAGGCGGGCATTCCCTTCCGCAGCCGCTGGCGGAGGGGGTCCAGCAGGCCGTACATCGCCGCCAGCTTGCCAATGGTGGTCGACTCCCCGCCGGGAATGACCAGGCCGTCGAGGTTGCCGATCTCGCTGGTCCGCTTGACCGCCACGGCGCGAGCGCCGGCGGCGCGCAGCAGGCGCAGGTGCTCCAGCACGTCGCCCTGCAATGCCAGCACGCCGATCGTGGGACAGCCAGGAGGGCCGCCGTGGGTCGCGTCATCGGGCGGCCGCGCGGCCAGCAGCGACTCACCGGGGATTCTCGCCATCAGCCGCAGGCTACTTCCGCGCCGCGCGAGGCGGCCTATCATCGGTCAGCGCCGGCGGGGTCGCCGACGGACGGCGCCGAAGCACATGGCGGCCAGGACGCCGGCGAGGCTGAGGCCAAGGGCGAACCGGGCGGGCGGCTGCCTGCCCTCATCGAAGCCTCGGGCCCCGAGGTCCGTTGGGTCCGGCGACGTTGTCGACGCCTGGGTGACACCGTCGCGGGACCCCCGGTGGCGTCGCGATGCCTGCTCGACTCGGAGAGGTCGCGGGAGCCGTTCCAACCAACCGGTGTACTGCGCCGGGACGGTGGCCAGCACGGAGACGCTCCCGGTGGCCGGCACCACCGAGGACAACCGTGGGCCGTCCATCCCGATCAGCGCGCCATCGGCGCCGGCCACCGTCGCCCAGCCGGCCTCGGCCGGCAGTTCGGCGAGCACGTCGAGGTCGTCGGCGTCCAACACGACAGGTGGGTCGTCGTCGTTGGTGAACACAAGCCGCTGGTCGTCCAACCACTGCACGGCGCTGCCCTCGAAGTTGAACCACGCGGTGGTGAGCAGCGCGCCGTCGCTGATGTCGCGCACGAACACCTCGCTGCTGGGCTGGCCGCCCTCCGGGTAGCGGGTCACCTCGAACGCCACCCGATCACCGGCCGGGTTGACTGCGAAACCCTCGATTCCCGGCGGGACGTTCAGCTCGGCGCCAGAGTCGTCCGCCGCCTGGTGCAGTAGCGAGACCCGATCGGTGCGCAACGACAGGCGCCGCAGCTGTGTGTCGTCGCGGCCCACGGTTGCCAGCAGGTGCCGACCGACCACGTCCACCTCGACAAAGTCGCCGGACACCAACGGCCGGTGCAACGCGTCGAGCCGGGCGATCGACCCCCAGTCGCCCGTGGCGTGATCCTGCCGGGCCACGAGCACCGCCGTGGCGTTGGCGTCGCGGCACCACACGCGCCCCACATTGGCCGGAACGCGAAGCGCGCGCAGCCCGCGCTGCGTGGCGAGATCGCGGATCACCACCTTGCGCTCCCACAGCTCGACGGCCCGCCTGCCGCCCGGGCACAGACCAAAGTCCATCAGCCAGTCGCCACGCGGATCGTCAGCCGATCCGACGAGACGGCCGCGGTCGTCGAACAACCACAGATGCGCTCCGGCGCCATCCCCGCCGCTGACCACGGTCGTCGCCGTCCCCGCACGGACCCGCTGCGGGTCCAGGTGGGCGCGGACGGCATCGGCGTCAAGCGTCGAGCACAACCCGCCTTCGACCTTGTCTGCCTCGACGGTCAGGAAGATCGCGGCCTCCTCGCCGTGTCGCAGCTCGAAACCACACGACGCCCCCGATGAGGCTGTGGCCACCTCCACGGTTGGGCCGAGATCGCCCTTCACCCAGCGCTGGACGTCAAAGGTCCAGATGTGCCGGTTCATACCGGCGCTGCGCACGCCGGCCACCGAGCCGAGGAAGGCCGCGTCGTGCCCGTCAATCATCTCGGCCGGACTGCCCAGGGCACACGAACAGGCTGACGCCGGCCAGGCCATCACGGGCAGCAAGCTCGCGGCCAGCAACCCGACCACCAGCAGTTGGCGCCGCCGCAACCTACGCATGCCTGGTATGACGCCGCGGAGACCACGTTGAGTTCCGGTGACTTCAGTCACCGCCTCGGTGACTACCAGCCGCGGTTGGCGAGCCTTTGGTCGGGGGTCAGCGTGTCGATTTCGATGCCGACCATCGCTTCGCCCAGGTCGCGGCTGACCTTGGCGATGACGTCGGGGTCGTTGAAGTAGGTCGTGGCCTCGACGATGGCGCGGGCGCGCTTGGCGGGGTCGCCCGACTTGAAGATGCCCGAACCCACGAAGACCCCGTCGGCGCCCAGCTGCATCATCAGGGCGGCGTCGGCCGGCGTCGCGACACCGCCAGCGGTGAACAGCACCACGGGCAAGCGGCCGCTCTCGGCGACCTCGGCGACGAGATCGTAGGGGGCTTGCAGCTGCTTGGCCTCGGCGTAGCGCTCCTCGGCTCCCATGCCCGCCAGCCGGCGGATCCCTCCGGTGATGGCGCGCATGTGGCGCACCGCCTCGACGACGTTGCCGGTCCCGGCCTCGCCTTTGGAGCGGATCATCGCCGCGCCCTCGGAGATGCGCCGCAGCGCCTCACCCAGGTTCGTGGCCCCGCACACGAACGGGACGGTGAACGCGTGCTTGTCGATGTGGTGGGCCTCGTCGGCGGGCGTGAGCACCTCGGACTCGTCGACGTAATCCACGCCCAGGGACTGCAGGACCTGGGCTTCGACGAAGTGCCCGATCCGCGCCTTGGCCATGACGGGAATGGACACCGCCCGCACGATCTCATCGATCATGTCCGGGTCCGACATCCGGGCAACGCCGCCGTCGCGACGGATGTCGGCGGGCACCCGCTCCAGGGCCATGACGGCGACGGCGCCGGCCTCTTCGGCAATCGTGGCTTGGTCGGGGGTGACGACGTCCATGATGACGCCGCCCTTGAGCATGTCGGCCAAGCCGCGCTTGACCCGGTCGGTGCCGCGCAGGGCAGTGGAGTCGGTCATCGCACACCTCGTCGATCG
>JALZLC010000193.1 GCA_030858885.1 Actinomycetota bacterium | reverse complement strand
CTGACGGCGGTCAGTAGCCCCGGCGCAGGCCCAGCACGCACGGCACCGTCATCAGCAGCAGCTTGCAGTCGGTGATGAACGACAGCCCTCGGATGTAGTCCAGGTCGACGTCGGTGCGCTCGTGCATGAGCCCGTCGCCGCGGGCCGACACCTGCCACAGTCCGGTCATGCCGGGACGGACCTGGTGACGGGCGTGCTGCCAGGGCTCGTACTGGCGCACGATGGAGACCATCTCGGGTCGGGGTCCGACAAGGCTCAGCTCTCCGCGCAGGACGTTGAACAGCTGCGGCAGCTCGTCCAGACTCCAGCTGCGCAGCAGGCGGCCCAGCGGGGTCAACCGCGGGTCGTCCGGGTGCTTGTGCAGGATCCGGCGGTCGGAGGGGTCCGTTCTCGACGGGCCCCTGCGGTCAACGCCCGAGCGCCGGTCGGGATGCATGGAGCGGAACTTGTAGACACCGATGATCTGACCGTGCTGGCCGACGCGCTCCTGGCGCAGCAGCACCGGCGAGCCGAGGGAGCAACGGACGGCGATGGCCACCACCAGCAGGACGGGACTCAACGCCACGATCAGCGCAGCGCCAACCAACCGATCGATGAACGGCTTGGCCCAACGCTCATAGGTGCTCGGCTGGTGCTGGGCACCAAGTCCCGCCACCAACGTGAGTCCGTGAACCTGACCAAGCGCCTCTGCTTGCAACCCGTGCCCCGTCCCGCTCCAGGCCATATCGCGACGCGGCTGGTCAACCAGTCCACGCGCGGAAACTGCCGTTCCTTCTCGCCGCACTACTTGCCCCCCGTTGTCTTGCCGCTGCCGCTCCGGTCCGAAGCCTGGACATGCCTACTCCACTTCGGTTCGGAGCCGGGCCGATCAAAGCTCCCCCTCTGAGCCCGGTTTTCCCCCCGTTGGAGCCGATGCGCAGTCCCCTCGCCATCGACCCACGGCTGAGCAAGTGTGGACCGATGCCGGGACGATGTCAATCGTTGGGGCAGAGTTTACCTTCGGCGACGCCTGCTGCGAGCGTTACGGCCCTATCACCGAGCGTGATACCTTCGGGCGGGCGAGACGTGGGCGGGCAAGATGGCCGTCGACCATTTCTCAACAACGGGGCATGGCTGCGCAGGCGTTGGAGGAAGAGTGAAGATCACGGTGATCGGTGTGGGGCACGTCGGCCTGGTGACGGTCGCCTGCCTGGCTGACCTGGGGCATGAGGTCGTCGCTGTCGACGACAACCCCAGTCGGATCGATTCCCTGCGGCAGGGCATCGTGCCGTTCTACGAGCCCGGCCTGCCCGAGCTGACCCGCGCGGGGGTCGAAGCGGGACTGGTGACGTTCACCACCGAGCCAGCCCAGGCCCTGGACGGCGCCGAGGTCGCCTTCATCTGTGTCGGCACGCCGGCGCGGGCGGATGGCTCTCCGGACCTGTCGGCCGTGCAGGCGGTGGCGGCGACCGTCGCCAAGCACGCCACCGGGCCACTCGTTGTGGCCGAAAAGTCCACCGTGCCGGTCCAGACCGGTCAGCGCATCGCCCAGGCGCTGGCCCTGGAGGGCAGAGCTCGCGGCCTCAGCGTCGACCACGAGGTGGTGTCCAACCCTGAGTTCCTCAAGGAGGGCACGGCACTGGAGGACACGCTACGTCCAGACCGGATCGTGGTCGGGGCCGACAGCCAGCGCGCGCACGGGGTCATGCGCCGCGTCTACGAGCCCCTGCTCGACCGTCACCGATGCCCCTACGTCGCGACCGACGTACGCACCGCCGAGCTCATCAAGCACGCCTCCAACGCCTTCCTGGCGACCAAGATCAGCTTTATCAACGCGGTGGCGCGGGTGTGCGAGCTGGCCGGCGCTGACGTCTGGCAGGTCGCCGACGCGATGGGACATGACGCCCGCATCGGCCGCGCGTTCCTCAACGCCGGCCTCGGCTACGGCGGTAGCTGCTTCCCCAAGGACGTGGAAGCGTTTGTCCACATCGCCGCCGAGATGGGCTATGACTTCGGGATGCTGCGGGAGACCCAGCGGATCAACCGTGAGGCCAAAGCGTGGCCGATCCGCCAGCTGCGACGGATGCTGTGGAACCTGTCCGGCAAGCAGATCGCGATCTTGGGCGTGGCGTTCAAGCCGGAGACCGATGACATCCGTGACGCACCGGCGCTCGAGGTCATCGATGCGCTGCTCGCCGAGGGTGCCGTGGTGCGGCTGCACGATCCGGTCGCGCTCGGCCACGTCCGCGAGCGCTATCCCGACGCCATCTTCTGCGACGACGCCGAGGACGCGCTGCGCGGCGCGCACGGCGTGATCGTGTGCACCGAGTGGGACGAGTACCGCTCGCTTGGTCCCGACCAGCTTCAGGAGCTGCTGGAGTACCCCGTCGTGGTGGACGCCCGTGGCATCTGGGAGCCCGACAAGCTGACCGCAGCGGGCCTTGAGGTCGCCAGCATCGGACGCCCCGCACCCTGACCTGCTAGATCGGAGGGTCCTGCCGCGACACTGCGGCCCCAAGGGCACGTGCGGCCGCTTGGTCGCGCCCGACCAGCCGGATCTCCAGGGGCGACCCGCCGACGCGACCAGCTAACCAGTCGTGCGTCTGTGCCACGATCACGGCGGCGGCCTCGGTTAGGGGGTAACCGAAGATGCCCGCCGAGATCACCGGCATCGCGACCGACGTCGCCCCGGCCTGTATGGCCGCGTCCAGCGCCGCGCGCACGGCCTGCCGCAGCAGCCCTTCGTTGTCCTGGTCGTCGCGGTGGCGAGGGCCGACCACGTGCACCAGCCACCGCGCTGGCAGGTCACCCGCCGTGGTCACGGCCGCTTGCCCCGGCTCGACGGGTCCGTGCTCGGCCACCCAGTGATCGGACTCGCGTTGCACCGTCGGCCCGCCGGCCCGTGCCAGTGCGGCCGCCACACCGCCGCCGTGGGCCAACTGCTCGTTGGCCGCGTTGACCACGGCATCCACCACCTGGGTGGTGAGGTCACCCTCGACGATGAGCAGCGTGTGCGCGCCGACGTTGCGTTGCGCGGCCTCGTTCACGCGGGCAGGCCGCGCAACGGCGGTACCCGGGCCCCCCGCAACAGCTCGGTCACCGCATCGGTCTCCCAACCCTGGTCAAGCAGGGCACGAGCGATGCGAGCCGGCCCCAGATGGGTGCCGCAGGCTGGACAGAACAGTGCCTGCTCACCGCCGTCGGGCAGCTCGGTGCCGCAGAACGGGCAGCTCCCCTCGGGGCCGGTGAGCACCGGCAGCAACTGCGCGCCCGCGTCGGCCAGCCCGTCGAGGTAGCCCTGGGCGTACTCCCAGCCGACGTACTCGTCGGGCTTGGGATCGAAGGCGGGCTCGTGGACCGGGACCTCGCCGGACTCCAGCAGCGCCCGGAGGTTCTGCTCGAGGATCGCCCAGTCGTAGTAGTGCTCCTCGACGCAGTCCGCACAGAACATGCTGGTGCCGCGGAAGCCCTCGGGCTCGAAGGTCTGCCGGAACACCGTCAGGTCTTCCAGGTCGCGACGCACCCGAGCGGCCTCGTGGCGA
This sequence comes from Actinomycetota bacterium, assembly GCA_030858885.1. The sequence continues at coordinate 1,291 of JALZLC010000193.1, read as the reverse complement.
TCCAGTGGCACTGGACCGCTGTCGTCGTCGGAGGGGGGGTCGCTGAACTCGTCGTAGTCGTCAGGCACGCGCGACAGCGTACGGCCTTCGCAGCACGGCGGCATGATCACCATGCGCTACCCTGTGGGTCTTCCCCGCGTCCACGGCTGAGCCGCCGCGATCGCACTTGGACCGGCCCGAGCTGTCCTCATGTAGCGAAGCGGTAGGACACAAGACCTGTCCTCATGTAGCGAAGCGGTAGGACACAAGACCAGGGAGTTGCTGCGGTGGCGGAGATCGAGATCGGCATCGGCAAGAGCGGTCGTCGGGCATACGGCTTCGACGACATCGCCATCGTCCCGTCGCGGCGTACCCGCGACCCAGAGGATGTCGACATCTCCTGGCAGCTGGACGCCTACGAGTTCGAGTTGCCCGTGCTCGGCTCGGCGATGGACGGCGTGGTGTCGATCCGTACAGCGGTGGAGCTGGGGCGTCTTGGCGGGCTCGGGGTGCTCAACCTCGAGGGGTTGTGGACGCGCTACGCCGATCCGGAGCCTGTGCTGGAGGAGATCGCCGAGCTGGTCCCCGAGCTGGCGACCGCGCGGATGCAGGAGTTCTACAAGGAGCCGGTCAAGCCTGAGCTGATCGGCCAGCGCATCGGCGAGCTGCGCGAGGCCGGCATCACCACCGCGGCCAGCCTGACGCCGCAAAAGGTGGAGGCATGGCACGCCCACGCCCTCGACGCCGGCCTGGACATCCTCGTGATCCAGGGCACCGTCGTGTCCGCCGAGCACCTTTCGTCGCGCACCGCGCCACTGAACCTCAAGGACTTCATCGCGCGCTACGACATCCCAGTCATCGTCGGTGGCTGCGCCTCGTACTCGTCGGCACTGCACCTGATGCGCACGGGGGCCGCCGGCATCCTCGTCGGGGTCGGTCCGGGCAACGCCTGCACCTCACGAGGGGTGCTGGGCATCGGCGTGCCACAGGCCACGGCGATCGCGGACGCGGCGGGGGCGCGCAGCCGCCACCTGGAGGAAACCGGCCGCTATGTCCACATCATCGCCGACGGGGGCATGCGCACCGGTGGTGATGTCGCCAAGGCCATCGCCTGTGGTGCGGACGCGGTGATGCTGGGCAGCCCGCTGGCCCGTGCCAGCGAGGCGCCCGGTCGCGGGTCCCACTGGGGGATGGCAACGTTCCACCCCGACCTGCCCCGAGGAGCGCGGGTGCAGGTGGATCAGATCGGCACGCTGCGCGAGATCCTGACCGGCCCGGCCATCGAGAACGACGGCACGCGCAACCTGTTCGG
>JALZLC010000154.1 GCA_030858885.1 Actinomycetota bacterium | reverse complement strand
GTGCTGGATGCCCACCACCCGGGGTGAGTGCCGGCGGGGTAGGACCACGGCGCGGAACTGGGTTGCGGCCTATCCCAGGCGGGGGACCAGCTCGTCGGTCCAGAAGCGAAAGAACCCGTCGTAGTCGTCGCCGACCTGCACCACGCAGATCTCTTCGAAGCCGGCATCGGCGTAGGCCTTGATGGCCTCCACGTGCACCTCGGGGTCGGGGCCGCAGGCAACCGCCTCGGTGATGTCATCCTCACGGACGGTCTGCGTCGCGGCCTCGAAGTTCACCGGGTTGGGTAGCTCGGCCATGACCTTCCAGCCGGGAACGCCGAACTTGAAGCGCATGGCGTACTGGCGGGCCCTGGCCTCGTCGGCGTCGTAGGACAGCGCAACCTGCCCGATGGTGCGCTTGCCCTGACCACCGTGCTTGCGGAAGCGTTCGACCAGTTCGGGCTCCGGGTCGACGGCGACCATGCCGTCGCCGAGGCGGGCCGCCAGCTCCAGCGACTGGTCGCCGCTGCCGGCGACGGCGATGGGGATCGGCTGGTCGGGCAGGGTGTACAGCCGGGCGTCCTCGACGGTGACGTGCTTGCCGCGGTAGCTGGAGAAGCCGCCGGACCACAGCTGCCGCATGGCCTCGACCGCCTCGGTCAGCATCTCGTGGCGGATGTCGACCGCCGGCCAGCCGCGGCCGACGACGTGCTCGTTGAGGCGTTCGCCGGCACCGAGCCCCAGGGTGAACCGGTTGTCGCTCATCACCGCGATGGTGGCGGCGGCCTGGGCGATGATCGCCGGGTGGTAGCGGATGATCGGGCAGGTCACGAGCGTGGTCAGCTTCATGCGCGACGTCGTCGCCGCAACCGCCCCCAGCACGCTCCACGCGAAGGGACTGTCGCTGTGGCTGTCCAGCCACGGATGGAAGTGGTCGGAGATCACCGCAAAGTCGAAGCCGAGCTCCTCCGCGCGCTGCGCCTGGGCCACCAACGCTTTGGGGCCGTTGAGTTCACAGAACAGGGTGTAGCCGTACTGAGTCATGGTCCCCGGCTTGCCCGCAGCGACCGCCTCGGAAACGAGCGCGCGCCAGGGATACGGGTAGGCTGACGCGCCCTGTTCACGCCCTGCCGCTTTCCCTGTTTGCGGCTTTGGAGGCCTGCCATGGAACCGGTCTACCGCCCGGTCATCGGCGCCGCGCTGACCTTGTTCAAAGTCTTGGGGTGGCAGGTGCGTGTCACCGGCTCCGAGCATGTGCCGACCGTCGGACCAGGGGTCATCGCAACCAATCACATCGGCTACTTCGACTTCGTCTTCGTCGGCTACGGGGTACGGCCTCGGGGACGGCTGGTGCGGTTCCTGGCCAAGCAGGAGGTCTTCGAGCATCCGGTGGCCGGACCGATGATGCGCTCCATGAAGCACATTCCCGTCGACCGCTTCGGGCGTGCGCAGCAGGCGCTGCTCGACTCGGTGGCCGCCCTACGCCGCGGCGAGCTGCTCGGGATGTTCCCCGAGGGGACCATCAGCCGATCGTTCGTACCCGCCCGCGGCAAGCCGGGGGCGGCGCGGATGGCGATGGAGGCGGGTGCGCCACTGATCCCGGGTGCCGTATGGGGCAGCCAGCGGGTGCTGACCAAGGGGCGTCGCCGCAACTTCCAGCGCAACGTGATCATCACCGTCGACTACGGGCCGCCGATCGCCTATGCGCCAGGAGACGACCCGGCCGACGTCAACAAGCGGCTGATGGCGACCATCGAGTCGATGGTCGACCGGGCCTCGCGTGACTACCCCCAGCAGCCAGCCGGTCCCGATGACCGCTGGTGGCTACCCGCGCACCTCGGCGGTACCGCTCCCACCGTCGAGCAGACCGAGACGATGGCCGCGGCCGAGTCGGCCGAGCGCCGCGAGCGCCGCCGCGAGCGACGACAGGGACGTCCGACGGGCCGGTCGTAAGGGCCACGACGCCTGGATCAGGCCTCGACCGAGGTGGCCCGAAACACGGGGCCGACCTGGCAGGTGGTGGCCATGTCCGGAGCCGCCGCACCCTGCACGGTGACGGTGTCGCCGTTGTCGGCGATCTTGCCGTCGGGGCCGAACAGCGCGCCGGAGGCGAGGTCGAGGCGGTAGTCACGCGGGTAGACGATCTGCCAGCGCTGGCCCTCGGCCTCCAGCCAGGCGCAGCCGCCTTCCAGGGTCTCGTCCCGCCCGAGCCTGCCGGTCAACGTCCTGGGCCTGTGCCCCTTCTGCCCCTTGAGCCCCCGAGCCTGCTGGCGCAGCTCGGACGGGTCGACGCTAGGCCGAGCGACGGTCGGCTCGTCGGTCGCCTCGCCGGTCGCCTCGCCGCCGGCCTGCCCGCCGGCCGCGGGAGGATCGCCCGGGCCGGTGCCGGCGCAGGCAGTGAGCAACAGGGCGACCATCCAGATGGCAAGGGTCGTCAGACGCATGCGGCAGACTCCACGGCAGCGATGAGCGAACCACAACCCTACGTGCACGCCGCCACGGCCACCGACGCCGCGGAGTGGTTGGGGCAGCTCGACGGCGAGGCGATGGTGGCGGTGGACACCGAGACCAACGGCTGGGATCCCTACCGCGACCGGCTGCGGCTGGTACAGCTCGCGGCGGGACCGTCGCTGCCCGTGCTCGTCCTGGACGCCGAGCGGGTCGACCCGGCTGTGCTCGCCCCGGTGCTCGGCGACACCGGGATGCTCAAAGTGTTCCACCACGGCTCGTTCGACCTGCGCTTCCTGACCACCTCGGGCGTCGCCGTGCGCCGCGTGGCCGACACGATGCTGGCCCAGCAGCTGCTGGACGGCGGCGAGAAGACGACCACCGGCATCGGGCTCGCCGGCATCGCGTCGTTTCGCCTCGGCATGCAGCTGGACAAGTCGGTGCGCGAGTCCTTCGGCAACGGTGGCGGCTTGACCGAAGCCCAGCTCCGTTACGCGGCCGACGATGCGGTGGCCACCTTCGGGGTGTTCTCGCAGCAGTGGCGCGAGCTGGTCGGTCACGGGTTGACGAAGGTGGCGCAGCTGGAGTTCGCCGCCTTGCCGGTGATGGCCGACCTGCAGCTGCGCGGGATGGCCTTCGACGCGCCGAGGTGGGCCTCGGTCGTCGGGGCGCTCGAGGCCGACCTCGGTGACTTGGAGGCGGCGGTGCAGGAGGCGCTGGTCACCGAAGACAGCCCGCAGACGCTGCTGGGTCCCGAGCCGGTGAACCTCGACTCGCCCGAGCAGCTCCTGGCCGCGCTCCATCGTCTGGGCATCGACCTGCCGACCACCCGGGAGGCCGCGCTGCGCGACCACCGTGAGCACCCGGCGGTCGCGGCGCTGCTGGAGTACCGCCAGGTCAGCAAGGTCACGTCCAACTGGGGCGGGGACTGGGCCCAACGCGTGGTGCATCCCGTCACCGGGCGGATCCATCCGGACTGGCGCCAGATCGTCGGGACCGGGCGGATCGCCTGCAGCGACCCGAACCTGCTGCAGGTTCCCAAGGACGCTCGCTATCGCGCCTGCTTCGGCGGCACCCCCGGCCGCGCGCTGGTCGTGGCCGACTACTCGCAGCAGGAGCTGCGCATCCTCGCCGCGGTTTCCGGCGACGAGGCGCTGACTGAGGTTTTCCGCCGAGGCGGGGATCTGCACCGGACCACCGCGGCGATGGCCTTCGGCGCGCGCGAGGACGACGTCACCCCGGCGCAGCGGATCGCGGCCAAGGCGCTCAACTTCGGGCTGATGTACGGCATGGGCGCACCGGGGTTCGCTCGCGCCACCGGCATGGACCTGCCGCAGGCGCAGGCGGCGATGGAGCGCTATTTCGCCGCGTTCCCTCGCGTGGCGGACTGGTTGGCCGAGGCCGAGGCCGCGGGACGTCGCTCGGGGCGGGTGCGCACCGCGCTCGGGCGCATCCGCAAGGTCGATCCGTCCCAGGGCAGCATCGTCACCCTGGCGCGCAACGCCCCGATCCAAGGGGCGGGTGCGGACATGACCAAGCTGGCGCTGGCCGAGGTCGACCGGCGGTTGGCCGAGCGCTTCGGCGAGGGCCTTGGCGACGGCCTCGCCGGCGCCGGCGGTGCCGGGGGTTGGAACGGACCCGTCCGCCGCGACGGCCTGGTTCTGGTGGTGCATGACGAACTGGTCGCCGAGGTCCCCGCGGAGCACGGCGAGGAGGCCGCCGCGCTGGTCACCGAGGGCATGCTGGCCGCGGCACAGGAGCTGCTCGGCGACGTGCCGGCCGCGGTGGACGCGTCGGTGAGTCCACGCTGGGGCACCCTCGAACCCCGGGTTGTTACTCACCGGTAACCTTGGCGGTTCGCGTCACCAGCACAGGAGCCGAGCATGGTCGAGCTGCACGACGCCGTCTACGTCGACGGGGTCCGCCTGCCGATCGGGCGCGCCGGCGACACCGGCTACTACGCCGCCACCCGTGCCGACGACATGGTGGTGCGCACCATCCGCGCGCTGCTGGACCGCAACCCGCAGCTGGACCCCGCCGCGATCGATGACAACGTCTGGGCCGCCACCACCCAGCAGGGTGACCAGGGCCTGACAATCGGACGCACCACCGCGATCCTGGCTGGCTTGCCGACGTCGGTGCCCGGTTACGCCGTCGACCGGATGTGCGCCGGCTCGGTGACGTCGATCACCAACGCCGCCAACGCGATTCGGGTCGGGGCCCAGACTGTCGTCATCGCCGGCGGGGTCGAGCACATGGGTCATCACCCCCTCGCCGAGGGCGCGGACCCCAACCCGCGTTTCCTGGCCGAGAAGCTGGTCGACACCTCGGCGTTGGTCATGGGCGCCACCGCCGAGAACCTGCACGACGAGCTGCCGGGCATCTCCCGCGAACGCGCCGACGCCTATGCCGTGCAATCCCAGGAACGGGTCGCCAAGGCTCGTGCCGAGGGGGTGTTCGACAGCCACGTCGTGCGGATGGGGGTGTGGGGCGAAGCCGGCTGGCGGGTGGTCACCACCGACGAGCATCCCCGTCCCGGCACGACGTTGGAGGCTCTGGCGGGTCTGCCGACGCCGTTCCGCCCGGGCGGTCGGGTGACCGCCGGCAGCTCGGCGGGCTTGAATGACGGGGCGGGCTGCGTGCTCCTGGCTGACCGCGACACCGCGACGCAGCTGGGCTTGCCCGCCCGCATGCGGCTGGTCGACTACACCTTCGTCGGCGTCGAGCCCGAGACCATGGGCTACGGCCCGATCCCCGCCACGCAGCAGCTGCTGGCCAAGACCGGCCTGTCGATCGACGACCTCGACGTGATCGAGATGAACGAGGCCTTCGCCGTGCAGTGCCTGGCCTTCCTCGACCACTTTGACCTGCCGACCGACAGCCCCAAGGTCAACCCCTACGGCGGGGCGATTGCGATGGGCCATCCGCTGGCGATGTCCGGCGCCCGGCTGACCCAGCAGCTGGCCCACTACCTGCAGACCCACGACGGGGCGCGTTACGGCCTTGTCACCTTGTGCGTCGGCCTTGGCATGGGGACCGCCGTGCTGTGGGAGCGGATCTGACCGTGACCAGTGAGCTGATCACCAGCTGCAAGGTCACCTATCTCGACTCGCCCGAGGCGGGACGCCTTGCCATCCTGACGTTGGACAACGGAGCCGACCACCGCAAGCCCAACACCTTTGGCGCGCAGGGACTGGCCTCACTGCGCGCCGCAGTCGAGGAGGTCGGCGCGCTGTCCGACGTCAAGGGCGTCCTGCTCACGGGCAAGCCGTTCGTCTTCGCGGCCGGCGCGGACCTCGGCGCCTTCGAGGGCATGGACGAGGCCGGAGCCCGCGAGGCCGCGCGGCGCGGCCACGAGGTGTTCGGGCGGCTGCGCGATCTGCCGTGCCCGACGTTGGCGGCAGTCAACGGGGTGTGCCTCGGTGGCGGCCTTGAGTTGGCGCTGTCTTGCGACTACCGGACGCTGTCAGCGTCGGCGGCGGGCGTCGCCTTTCCTGAGGTGTTCCTGTCGATTGTCCCGGCCTGGGGTGGCACGCAGCTGGCCCCGCGGGTCGCCGGCTTTGGCAACGCGCTCACGGTCATCGTGGGCAACCCGCTGAACAACAACCGGGTGCTGCGCGCCGCACAGGCGGCACAGCTGGGGCTGGCCGACCGCCTGCTGCCGGCGACCGACTTCTTCGAAGCGTCCCTGTCAACGCTGGAAGGCCTGGTCACGGGGCGGGTGCCGCTGCCGGCTCGCGAGCCTTCGACCGACGGCCTCGACGAGGCCTTGGCCATCGCCCGCCGTGCCGCCGACGACCGCGTCCACGGGGCCACCCGCGCGCCCAACGTCGCGATCGACCTGATCGAGTTCGCCGCCCGCGGTGGCGAACTCGCCGAGGGACTGCGCCGCGAAGAAGAGGCACTCGCCGAGCTGCTGCCCGCTCGGCAGGCACAGGCCGCCGTCTACAGCTTCGGGCTGACCCAGCAGCGCGTGAAGCGCCAGCCATGGAGGCCGGCCGCCGCACCGCGGCGGATCAGCAAGGTCGGGATCGTCGGCGTGGGCCTGATGGGCGCGCAGCTCGGCGCGTTGTTCCTGCAGCGCTTTGAGGTGCCGCTGGTACTGACCGACATCGACGCCGGCGTGCTGGCGCAGGCACGCCGGCACATCGACGCCGAGCTGGACCAACGCGTGGCCAGGGGCCGCCTGCGGTCGGGCAAGGCCGACCACCTCAAGTCGTTGGTGACGACCTCCACCGACGTGGCGGACCATGCGGGCGCTGACTTCGTGCTGGAGGCCGTCGCCGAAGATCTCGAACTCAAACAGCGGATCTTCGGCGACCTCGAGGCCGTGGTGGGTGCCGGTTGCATCCTGGCGACCAACACCTCGGGTCTGTCAGTCACGGACATGGCAGCAGGGCTGACCCATCCCGACAGGGTGGTGGGCTTCCACTTCTTCAACCCTGTGGCGATCCTGCCGTTGGTCGAGGTGGTCCCAACGCGGGCGACGTCCGACGAGGCGCTGGCCACGGCCTTCGCGGCGGCCACGACCTTGCGCAAGTCGGCGGTGCCGTGCGCCGACACCCCCGGATTCGTCGTCAACCGCCTGCTGACCCGCTTCATGGGCTCCTGTGGCCAGGCCGTCAACCAGGGCAGCGAGTTCGCGGAGGTCGACGACGCCATCAAGGAGCTCGGCCTGCCGATGGGGCCTTTCGAGCTGCTCGGCCTGGTCGGCCCGGCCGTCGCGGCCCACGTCGCGCGCACGCTGCACCTGGCCTATCCGGACCGCTTCGTCCTGGATGCCAACTTCCAGATGCTTGGGTCCAGCGGTCTGCCAGGGGTCTACGACTGGAGCAAGGGCAGGGTGGTGTACCAGGAGGTGACCGAACGCTGGCAAGTTGCTGCGGCAGGCGGGCAACGCATGACCGCCGCCGAGGTCCGCGACTCCGCCGTCGAGGCCGTGGCCGATGAGATCGTGGCGATGCTCGACGAAGGCGTTGTGGCCGACGCCCGCGACATCGACACCTGCTTGCTGCTGGGCGCCGGATGGCCGTTCTTCCTTGGCGGCATCTGCAAGTACTTGGACCAGACCGGGGTGAGCAAGAAGCGGTTCGGCCGCAGCCTGGTGGGCGTCACCGACCGCGCCGTCGCACGGCCCGAGCCGGGCCTGCCGGTCGGGCGCTAGGACGGACGGCCGAGCGCGTCAGGCTCCGTCGTCGCTGCGCTCAGGCAGCTGCTGCACCGACCAGGTGTTGCCGTCCGGATCGGAGAAGTAGACGAAGGTCCCCAGTCGTGCGTCTCGACCTCGCTGGTTTCGACGCCGCGTCCGACGAGGTGCTCTCGCGCCGCATTGATGTCCGCGACGACGACTTGCAAGCCCTGTTGCGACCCTGGGGCCATCTCGGTGATGCCGGTTCCGATCACGATGGAGCAGGCGGAACCGGAGGGCGTGAGCTGAACGAAGCGCAGTTCCTCGTTCACCTGGGCATCGACGTCGGCGTTGAAGCCGACCTGGTCGACGTAGAAGGATTTCGCCCGGTCGACGTCGGTGACGGGCACTGCCACCAGCTCAAGCCGAAAGTCCATGGCGGCAAGATAGCTCAGGGTTCACCGACCCCGGTAGCGCCGCTTGCCGGGGCGACCGTGGGGTGGTCGGGGCCTGCCTCGCGCACCGGCGAGGGCGACCGCAGGCGCGCCCACTGAAGCCACCCGCAGCCGGCGGCCGTCGCCAGCATCGCGCTGACGCCGTCAGGAAAGTAGATGTGGCTGTCAAGGAATACCAGTGCGCCAGCCACGAGGAGCGCGGCTCCCGGGGCGGCCGTCCGGCCGAAGCGCGCAACCAGCAACGCGCTGGTCAGCAATACCCCGAGCAGGTAGGCCAAGACTCCGATCCCAGCGAGGTCGTTGCCCTGAGCGAAGAGCTCGGAGGTTGCGGCGGAGACGTCAGCGCCGCTTGCGGTCGCCACAACGGCTCCTGTGCCAATCCCCGCCAGCACATCGAGCGCGCTGTAGAAGATGATGTAGACGAAGGCAGCCACTCGCGCCAACCACGACGCCGCATCATTGGCGCTGCCAAGCAGCCACCACAGGTTGGTGCCGAGCAGCGGAAAGATCGGCAGCGCGATGAGGTGCAGGTCACGCCAGTAGATGGCGGTGCTCGGAGTCAGGTCCGACGGATGGGTCAACCCGAGGACCGCCAGGGCGACTGGACCGATCACGACGCCGAGCACGGCCGCCACCGTTGCACCACGCGCCAGCATCACCAGATGTCCCTTCGTTCGGGAGCTTGCCTGCCCAGCCACCCGTCGGCATGCTCGCTACTCGATGAGCTCCTCGGCGAGAAGGTCCATCAGCAGGCCGTCATGCCAGGTGCCGTCCGTGCCGCGCTCGTAGCGACGCATGATGCCGATCGGGCGAAAGCCGACTTTGCCGTACGAG
>JALZLC010000134.1 GCA_030858885.1 Actinomycetota bacterium | reverse complement strand
ATTGGGCACGAAGCGCCCGTCCATCACGTCCCACTGGATGCGATCCACCCCGGCCGCGTCGAGCGCGGCGCAGTTCTCCCCCAGGCGGGCGAGGTCGGCGGGCAGCACCGACGGGACGATCTTGGCGCGATTCACGCGAGCTCGTGATCGTTGTGCACGTGCAGCCGAGGTTCGGCGAGCGACTGCCCGGAGCCGCACGGCAGCGCCAACGCAAAGGAGGCGCCGCCACCCTCGCGTTCGTCGACCCACAGCTGGCCCACCTGGGTGCGCAGCAGCAGCTGCTCGGCGATGTACAAGCCCAAACCGCTGCCGGGAACGTTCTCGGCGGCGTCACCGCGTACGCCGCGGCGGAAGATCGAGGTGCGCTGCTGCGCGTCGACGCCGGGTCCACGGTCCTCCACCCGCACGACCACGCGGTCGCCGTCAGCGTCCGCCCGCACCGTCACGGCAGAACCCGGCGCGTAGCGGCGGGCGTTGTCCAGCAGTGTCTGCACGATCTGCTGGGTCCAGTCGGCTCGGCCGAGCACCGTCAGCGCAGCCGGGATGTCGGCGACCACCTCCGTGCCGCGAGCCCGTTCGGTGACCAGCAGCGGCTCGAGCACTGCCGCCAGGCGGAACTCGGCGATCGCGGGATCGTCGGCCTGGGTGCTCACCAGGCGCTGCAACCTGCGGATCTCGGTACTGACCGCCGACGCCAACGCGCCCCGCGTCTCGACGTCAAGCCGGTCGCGGTAGCGCTCCAGCGTCACCGTCGCTCCTTCGATGGCTGCCAGGGCGGAACGCGCCTCGTGCGCGCGCTCCTCGGCGGCGGCCGCGTCAACGCGCATCCGCTGCTCGGTGGTGGCCGCCCGGTATTCAAAGCGGAACAGCGATCGAGAGGCGTCTTCGTAGGTGTGCAGCACTTCCCGAGTGGCACCGGACAATGCGATGGTCAGTCCTATCAGCCGGATCAGCTCGCGTCCCAGCAGTCCGCCAACGACCGAACCCGGCGCGGCCGCTCTGGTCACCTCTCCAAGGGTTAGGGCAAGCAGCAGCAGGCCGCAGCCGGTGAACAGCCACCGCTTCCGGCGTCGCCCGATCCAGATGAAGGCCCCCGCCCCAGTCAGCCACAGCAGCGGCATCACCCCGATGCCGCTGGTGGAGACATATGGGCGGGCTCCCTGGCCTCCCACGCCGTCCACGAACGAGGAAATTCCCGGCATGAAACCCATGATTGCTGCGACCAGCGCGATCGCCACGGCAGCGATTCCGCACACCCGTAAGGGCTTGAGGCCGCTGTCGACCAGCGGAGCCATGGCGGCTGCGGTCAGGAGTCCCGCAGTCACCAACAGGCTGGCCGGCCGTAACCAGCCGGCCAGGACAAGGACGACGTCACCAGCCACGACCACGGGGAGCAACTCGACCACTCCCAGGCGCACGATGCCGAAAACCAGCAGGGCCGCTGCTATCCACAGCGCAGCGGCGTCACCGGTGAGCCGCCAGCGAGCCAGGCCCATGGCGCTGACCCCAAGCGCGAGGACCAGCGACGCCATCTGCAGCATGTCGGTCATCAGCCGCGCGTCGGCCTCTCGCGCTGGCGGCAGGGGCAGGACGATGGTCACCAGCAAGGCGACCGCGACCAGCACAGCGACCCTCCGGCCGACGTCGTGAGGCCAGGTCGAATCGACCGCCGCAGCGACTCGCCGACGATCTTCCCCCCGGTACGGGGACGCCAGATACCCCCCAGGCACCATCCCGCTCATCCTTGAAGTGTACGGAGGCAGGGGACATCGGCGAAAGAGCCCACAAGGACTACATCTATCTGGTCCGAACGAATGACGGCGCGAGCGATGTCGCAGTCAACGCAGCCGTTCCACGACCATCGCCATCCCCATCCCGCCGCCGACGCACATCGTCTCCAGCCCGATGGTCTTGTCCGCGCTGACCAAGCCGTTGAGCAGGGTGGTCATGATCCTCGCGCCGGTCATTCCGAACGGATGCCCGACCGCGATGGAACCCCCGTTGACGTTGAGCTTGTCGTCGTCGACGCCCAGCCGCCGGGCCGAGGGGATCACCTGGGCTGCAAACGCCTCGTTGATCTCCACCAGGTCAACATCGGCCATGGTCATCTGCGCTCTGGCCAGCGCCTGCCGACTGGCTTGCACCGGCCCCAGCCCCATGATCTCGGGGTGCAGGGCACTGACGCCCGTCGACACGATGCGCGCCAGTGGGGTGATCCCCAGCTCGCGGGCACGCGCGTCGCTGGTGACCACGACCGCCGCGGCGCCGTCGTTCAATGGGCAGGCGTTGCCGGCGGTGACCCGCCCGTCGGGACGGAACACCGGCTTGAGCCCGGCGAGCTTGTCCATGGACGTGTCGGGGCGAGGGCCGTCGTCCCTGCTCACCGCGGTGCCGTCGGGCAGCGTGACGGGGGTGATTTCCCGGTCGAAGAAGCCGTTGCGCTGTGAGGCCACCGCTCGGGTCTGGGAGCGCAGGGCGAACGCGTCCATCTCCTCACGGGTCACGCCTTCGATCTGTGCCACATTCTCGGCGGTCTGTCCCATGGCGATGTACATGTCCGGTAGGCCGTCGGGCACCGCCCAGGTCTGTGCAGCGCCCTCGGCCCGCTGTGCCGTGCGAGCACCGGCCTCGGCGAATCGGGGGTTCATGGTGTCCGGCAGGCTGTCGGAGTTGCCCTTGACGAAGCGACTGACCAGCTCGACGCCTGCGGCGACGAAGATGTCGCCCTCGCCGGCCTTGATGGCGTGCGCGGCCATGCGGATGGTCTGCAGCGACGAGGCGCAGTACCGGGTGACGGTAGCGCCCGGGACGTCGTGCAACCCGGCGAGCACGCTGACGACCCGGCCCATGTTGAAGCCCTGCTCGCCGCCCGGCAGGCCGCAGCCGAGCAGCACGTCCTCCACCTCGTCGGGGTCGATCTGCGGCACCTTGGCCAGCGCCGCTCGCACCATCTCAGCGGCAAGGTCGTCGGCGCGGACCTGGGTCAGCGAACCCTTGAAGGCGCGGCCGATGGGGCTTCGCGTGGCGGCGACGATGACGGGCTCGACCATCTGCAGACTCCTTGCCGGCGGGACCGCCGACGATATCCCGCCGGCGCCCGCGAGTAGGCTTGGCCGCAATGGGGGAGCTGCGGGTGCTGACAGCGCGGCCATCCGTGCAGGCGCAGCTCATCAAGGG
>JALZLC010000122.1 GCA_030858885.1 Actinomycetota bacterium | reverse complement strand
GCAGCATGTCGAACGAGCCGAGGCCGCGCTCGTCGCGGCCGCCGTACTGGCGAGGCGCCTGCGGCAGCGGCACCTCGCGGCCGCCCACCGCCACCGAGCGGGGCTGGGGCGCCTCCCCGCTGGCGAGAAGTGCCGCGCAGAACCGGCACACCCGCACGGTCTTTGCCCCCGCCTTGGCCGCCACCTGGGCCTCCTGCACGCCGGCCCCATGGTCGGGATCGAAGAAACAGGCCGTCGGGTACCCGTCGTCGGGCTCAGCCGGCGGTTCCCGACCTTCGGTCAGCGCCTCGCTGACCTCCAGCTGCCAGCGCACGTGGTCGAGGCGGTCGTTGAGCTGCACCAGCTCGGCCTCGGTGGTGGCGCGCGGCAGGTCGTCGGAGACCGACTGGTAGACCAGCGTCGCCTCGGCGAAGGCAGCGGTCGCCTTCGGGTCTTCGGCCAACGGCACCCGGTCGGTCAGCTGCAGGATGGCGTCGGCCATGGCATCGATCTGATGACGCACCTCGGCGTGGGCCTCGGTCAGGCGTTGGCGGGCCAGCCGCTTGGTCGACCGCGAGCTGACGAACAACGCCACTCCAGCGATACCCAGCAAGCCGATGACCAGTATCGAGCCGACACCAATGCCGCCAAAGCTCCCCGAGTCCTGCGTCTCGCCTGACCCGTCGAAACCACCGGAGCCGGCGCCGGTCAGCGCCTGCCCGAACTGGGTGACGCCCGCTGCGGTGCCGTCAGAGAAGGGATCGAGCGCGGCGTCGGCGGCACGGTCGAGTGCTCCGTCGTCGTACTCGGTGCTGCTGTAGCCGATCTCGTCCGGGGTCACCACCAGCACCGTGCCGTCGCTCAGCCGATCCAGCAGCGCGTCGGCGGCCGTGGTCGCTCCCGCCGGTTGGGGGTCGGCCAGCACGGCCACCATCAGGCGAGTTCCGCCAGTACGGGCGTCGGCGACCGCGCCGGCCAGCGCCGCCTCGTCGACCGGCGCGCCCGGCTGGATGGCGTAGCCCTGGTCGGCCAGCTCGCCGGCGAGCTCGTCCAGCGCCACGTCGTCCAGCGTCTGGGCCGACGCGGCGCCGCCCTGCCCCAGCAACGGCAGGACCGCGAGCAGGAACATCGCCAGCAGGAGCGCGGCCAGGACCAGCCCGGCGAACTTTACCGCCACCCAGTACCTCTGTCGCGCCGGCATTGCCACCACCGATCCGTGCCCGCTCCCCAAAACGCGTCGTCGAGGAAGCATGGGAATCTTCTGCCAGCAGCCTAGCGAGGGCGATGAAGTGGTGGCGACGGCGCCTCTACACTCGGGGCAGATCTCAAGGGGAGTCAGAAGCGATGGGGAAGTTGCTCAAGCGGATGTGGCAGTACATGGCTGCCGCGTTGACCGGCAAGTTCAACGAGGTTGCGGACCCCAAGGTCCAGCTGGAGCAGGCGATCGCCGATGCCCAGGAGCAGCATCGCCGCCTCAAGGAACAGGCGGCCAACGTCATCGCCAATCAGAAGCAGACCGAGATGCGCCTGTCACGGACGCTGCAGAGCCTGGAAAAGGTCAACGGGTCCGCGCAGCAGGCGGTGCTGATGGCCGACGAGGCGCAACGCAAGGGCGATGCCACCAAAGCCGCCGACTACACGCGCGCCGCCGAGTCCTTCGCAAACCAGATGATCGGGTTGGAAGGTGAGGTCGACGACCTCAAGGGGCTGCACCTGCAGTCCACACAGGCCTCCGACGACGCCAAGCGCGCCGTGTCGCAGAACGCCTCGATGCTGCAGCGCAAGCTCGCCGAGCGCCAAAAGCTGCTGTCGCAGCTGGATCAGGCCAAGATGGCCGAGCAGATGAACCGGGCCATGACGTCGCTGTCGGAGACGGTTGGCCAGGACGTGCCCACCCTCGACGAGGTCCGCAACAAGATCGAGGCTCGCTACGCCAAGGCGCGCGGCGTCGCTGAGCTCGAAGGGGAGTCGGTCGAGGGGCGCATGCTCGAGGTCGAGCAGGCCAGCATGGACACCGCGGCGCAGACTCGCCTGTCGGAGATCCGCAGCAAGCTAGGCATCGCGGCCGCTCCCGGCGCCGCTTCGGCCTCGCAGTCCGGCGAGATCGCCGAGGGCGAGCCTCGGCCTGGGACCTGACGCGCGCGAAACTACGAACCGCGCAGCGGCGTGGCGGTGCGCGGACAACGCCTCGCGATGCTGGGCCATGCGCTGCGCCGTCGCTGCCCGCTGTGCGGCGCGCCAGGGATCTTTCAGGGCTGGTTCGCACTGCGGCCGCGCTGCCCGCGTTGCAACTTCTCCTTTGAGCGGGAGGAGGGCTACTGGGTCGGTGCTCTGATCGCCAACATCGCCGTCGCCGAGCTGCTGTTCGCGGCGGTGTTCCTCGGCGGCGTGGTGCTCACCTGGCCCGACGTGCCGTGGCTGCCGCTGGGGATCGTCGGCGTGGTGGCGATGGTCGGCCTTCCTGTCGCGTTCTACCCGCTGTCCAAGACGCTGTGGCTGTGGGTCGACCTGGCCTTTTTGCACCCGCTGGACGCCGATGACTCTCGATCTTGATGCCAAGGCGGAAACGGGCACTACGCGATCTTGATCCCAAGGTGGAAACGGGCACTACGCGATGTATCAGCCGATCAGGGTGGCGAGCAGCTGGGCGTACTGACGGAGGTGACGTTCGCCGAGGAAGTGCTCGCCGACCCTTGCTTTGGCGGCGCTGCCCAGGCGCTGGGCCAGCTCGGGATCGCCCAGGATCCGGTTGAGCTGCGCCCCGGTGGTGGCGAGGTCCGTGGGATCGGCGACCAGCAGGCCACTCTCCTCGTCGACGATCTGATCGCTGATGCCCCCGACGGCGCTGGCCACCATCGGCCGTGACTTCCACATCGCCTCGGCCACGGTCAGGCCAAAGCCTTCCGCAAGGCTTTTCTGGATCACCACCCTCGCGGAGCGCTGGACGGCGTTGACGATGGCGGCGTTCTCCTCCAGGTCGTACATCGGCAGGCACACCAGCTGGATCCGCGCGCGCTCGGCATGCGGCAGGTCCCGCCAGGCGCTCTGGCACTCGGCCAGGACCTCACCGCCCTCCGGATCGTCGGCGACCCCGCTGACGTTCGGTCCCACCAGCGCCAGGTGGGCGCCCGTGGCCGGGTCGACGTGCTGGGCGAAGGCGTGCATGACCCCGGCCATGTCCTTGAGGCGGTCCCAGCGCGACACCTGCACGACCAGTGGCGCTTCCGGCGACGGTGGTGGGCCGGTGCGGATGATGTCGGCGAGGTGGTCGACGCGACCCGGTGATCCGTCCCGGCGCTGGAACGTCGGCGTTTCGGCCGCGCCGTCGGCCGCCACCAAGCCGATGCTGGCGACGATCGCCCGCACGGCCCCGGCCGACATCTCGGCGTTCTTCACGGCAAAGGGGTCGATCGATGGGGGCACGATGTGCACCAGGTCGGGCGGCGCCCACGCCGGCACGTGCGCGGCGCGGCTGAACACGAACCGATCGGCCTCGGCGAGGAACGGTTGCAGGAACTCCCAGGTCGCGGCCACCACATCGTTGGGGTCGTCGACACCGATGTGACAGCGCCACACCACCTTGGCGCCGACCGAGCGGGCGGCGTCGACCATGCCGGCCGTCTGCGGGTCGTGCAGCAGGACGACGTCACCCGGCCGGATCTGGGCCAGCAGCTCCTCGGCGTTGGCGGCGGTGACCTCGGCGTAGTGGTCGCGTTCGGCATCGCCCAGGGGTCCGGTGTCCACACCGTGCAAGCCGTTGTGCAACCGCTTGGTGATCGCGTAGAAGGCGGGGTCGCCCTTGATGACCAGCCAGCGCGTGTCAACCCCGGCTCCTCGGGCGTACGGCAGCAGGGCGGCCAGCATCTCGGCGACGCCGCCCCCGGTGGCGGTGGAGTTGACGTTCCATACCGTCCGTCCCGCAAAGGTGTCCCGGCTGGTGGAGACCAGGGAGCGCAGTTGGTCGATGCGATCCGCTCCGATGTGCGGGGTGAAGCGCTCGAGGTCGGACACGCCGACGGGGACCTCTTGCAGGTGCACGGCAGACTCCGAGGGTCAGGCGTTGGCCGCCTTGGCGTGGCCGGCGGCACGGCGCCGGCCGGCACCGTCGAGGACAACCTTGCGCAGCCGGACGGACGTGGGGGTGACCTCGGCGCACTCGTCGACGCGGATGAACTCCAGGGACTGCTCCAGCGACAGCGCCCTGGGCGGGATGAGCCGCACGAGCTCATCGCTGACCGACGAGCGCATGTTGGTCAGCTTCTTCTCCTTGGTGGGGTTGACGTCCATGTCCTCACTGCGGGCGTTCTCGCCGACGATCATCCCCTCGTAGACCTCGACGCCGGGTCCGAGGAACAGGGATCCGCGCTCCTGCAGGTTGAGCAGGGCATGCGCGGTCGTCGGGCCACGCCGGTCGGCGACGAGGCTACCGGTCGGGCGCGTGCGCAGCTCACCGTGCCAGGGTTCGTAGCGGTCGAAGACCGAGTGCAGGATGCCCGTGCCGCGGGACTCGGTGAGGAACTCGGTGCGGAAGCCGATCAGCGCCCTGGCCGGCACCAGGTACTCGATGCGCGCCCACCCGCGGCCGTGGTTGACCATGTGCTCGAGGCGTCCCTTGCGCAGGCCGAGCAGCTGGGTCACGACGCCGACGTACTCCTCGGGAACGTCGATGGCCAGGCGTTCCATCGGCTCGTGCAGCCTGCCGTCGATCTCGCGGGTCACGACCTGCGGCTTGCCCACCGTTAGCTCGAAGCCCTCGCGGCGCAGGATCTCGACCAGGATCGCCAGCTGCAGCTCGCCGCGCCCCTGCACCTCCCAGGTGTCGGGCCGCTCGGTATCCAGCACGCGTAGCGACACGTTGCCCACCAGCTCGGCGTCGAGACGGCTGCGCAGCAGGCGAGCCGTCAGCTTGTCGCCGTCCTGGCCCGCCAGCGGCGACGTGTTGATGCCGATCGTCATGCCGAGGCTCGGCTCGTCGACGTGGATCACCGGCAGCGGCCGAGGGTCGTCGGGATCCGAGAGGGTCTCCCCGATGGTGACCTCGGCCAGACCGGCGATGGCGATGATCTCGCCAGGTCCGGCCTCGTCGACGTCGACGCGGCGGACGTCCTCGGTGACCGACATCTCGGTCACCTTGACTCGCTCGACGGTCCCGTCCACCCGGCACCACGCCACGGGATTACCGCGTCGCAGCCAGCCGTGGTGGATGCGGGCCAAGGCCAGCCGCCCGACGTAGGGCGACGCGTCGAGGTTGGTCACCAGCGCCTGCAGCGGGTGGTCCTCGTCGTGGGAGGGCGCCGGAATGTGCTCGAGCAGCGTGGTGAACAGGGGTTTGAGGTCGCCGTCGCGCATGCCGCCAGCCAGCCGCGCGGGATCGGCCTCGAGGGCGGCCACGCCGGCCTTGGCGTTGGCGTAGACGATGGGAAAGTCGATCTGCTCCTCGGTGGCGTCCAGGTCCAAGAACAACTCGTAGACCTCGTCGACGACCTCGGCGATCCGCGCGTCGGGGCGGTCGACCTTGTTGATCACCAGGATGATCGGCAGCTTGGCTTCCAGGGCCTTGCGCAGCACGAACCGGGTCTGGGGCAGCGGTCCCTCGCTGGCGTCGACCAGCAGCAGAACGCCGTCGACCATCGTCAGGCCCCGCTCCACCTCGCCGCCGAAGTCGGCGTGACCAGGCGTGTCGATGATGTTGATCTTGACGCCGCCGTAGCGCACGGCGGTGTTCTTGGCCAGGATCGTGATGCCCTTCTCGCGCTCGAGGTCCCCGGAGTCCATCGCGCGCTCGTCGACGTGCTGGTGCTCGCCGAACGCGCCGCCCTGCCAGAGCATCTTGTCGACCAGGGTGGTCTTGCCGTGGTCGACGTGCGCGACGATCGCGACGTTGCGGAGGTCGCTGCGCCTGTTGGTGGGGAGGGACTGGGTGTCGGGCATGGCGAGGCATTGGCTTTCAGCTCGGGGCTCCCGCGTGCGTCGTACGGCGGCGGGAAAGACCTGATGAGTCTATCGG
>JALZLC010000111.1 GCA_030858885.1 Actinomycetota bacterium | reverse complement strand
TGCGGATCCCTCCGGCCGCCTTGACGCCGACGGCGCGGCCGGTCGCGTCGGCAAAGTCGCGCACCGCCTCCAGCATCACCAGCACCACGGCCGGCGTTGAGGCCGGGCCGACCTTGCCGGTCGAGGTCTTGACAAAGTCGGCGCCCCCGAGCATCGCCACCCAAGAGGCTCGGCGCACACTGTCAAGGGTGGCCAGCTCGCCGGTTTCCAGGATCACCTTGAGGTGCGCGTCGCCGCAGGCGGCTTTGACCTGCCGGATCTCGTCGAGTACCTGGGCGTAGCGACCCACCAGGAACGCGCCGCGATCGATGACCATGTCGACCTCGTCGGCTCCCGCGGCCACGGCGTCGCCGACGTCGGCCAGTTTGGTGGCCAGCGCGGCACGGCCCGAGGGAAAGGCCGTCGCCACCGAGGCCACCTTGACCCGAGGACGCCCGCTCTCCCCGGCTGACGACCCTGCGCCGCCGGCCAGGGCCTGGACCGCGGTGGCGACGAGGTCCGGGTAGAGGCAGACGGCCGCCACAGGGGGCACCTCGGGGTCGCTGGGATCGGGGCGAAGCGCCTTGGCGCACAGGGCCCTGACCTTGCCGGGGGTGTCGTTGCCCTCCAGCGTGGTCAGGTCGGTCATGCGGATGGCCATGTCCAGCGCCCAGCCTTTGGCCTCGCGCTTGATCGAGCGCGTGGCCAGGGCGGCGGCGCGGGCCTCGGCACCGACCTGATCAACGCCCGCGAGGCCGTGCAGGAAGCGCCGCAGCGCCAGCTCCGACGTCGTGACGTCGTCCATCCAGCCCGGCGCCGGCAGCAGGGTCGTCATGCCGTCGAGCCTACTGGTATGGCTTCGCCTCGTGGTCGGCTGCCGTACGAGCAGCAGCGCGGACGACGCAAGTAGAAGGATCGGTCACGATAGTGTGACCGATCCTTCTACTTGGGCGCGTTCCGGGCCTAACCAGCGGACCGGCGGTCCGTGGGGGCCGCTGACCGCCAGCACCTGCTCGGCGCCGCCGGGCCACCGCGTGAGGCGCACGACGAAGGCAAGGGCGTCGGCTTCCGGTTCCATCCGCAACCAGGCCAGCGGGGCGGCTGGCGCCGCCCGCCGACCGGCGGCGGCCAACCCGTCCCGCAGGGCGGCCTGGTCCTCGCTACCGAGGTACTGCCACACCACCGAGTGGAACACCACCGTCGTGCTGCCTGGCGCTGCGGCGTCGAGCCGGCGCGGCAGCCAGTCGCGGACGCCCGCAGCGTCGACCGTGGCGGGAACTCGCTCGGCGATGGTCAGAGCGCCTCGCAGGCGTCCGAAGCGGTGACACTGGTCGGCCCACACCGGCGCCATGGCCGAGAGCCGGCCGACCTCGCTCGTCGGGTCGATCGGTCGGGGATCGCAGCCGCGGCGCTCCGCGATGTCCGGTGTCACCCCGGTCAGCGCCGCCGGCAACTGCCAGGTGCCGGTGATCCGCACCGCGGAGGCAGGGTCACCCCATCCCGGTCCACCAGGCGAGTCGTCGGCGTAGCGGTAGTGGTCCCAGCGCAGATTCAGCCCCGCGCTGGCGCCGACCTCCAGCAGCCGTAACGGGAGTCCGGTCGTGGCGGCGAGGTACAGGAAGGCAGGGGCGAGTGTCGCGCTGCGGCCAACCTCGTTGGTCTGGCACGGCCGACCCACCGACTCCAGGAGGGTGTCGCGGTGCTCGACCAGCACAGTCCGGAAGGCGTCCCAGGCGCCTTGCGTCCCGGTGCTGCCGCCAACCGATGGGTAGTGGGCAGCCAGCGCAGGCGCTGCACCCGTCAGCACCAGACGGTGCACGGCGGCCATCAGGCGCAGACCCATCGCATCGCCGGGGTCGCGGCTGGCATGGGCGGTCAGCACGTCCCAGGTTGGCCCATCGGCTCGCACGTCGTCGGCGGCCCGCCTCAGCAGCTCGGCGTACAACGGGGACCCCAGGTGTGCGCAGGCAGCGGCCTGGACGTCCAAATGCCAGACCGCCCAGGTTCGCAGGTCGGCAGCGGCCGGCGGCGACCTCGAGAAGCGCGGGTCGTCCTGTCCTGACGAGGCTGACGAGTCGGTGGTGGTCGGCATACTGGCCGCCATGCCCTCCCTCGCCGCCGGCGCGCTGGTCTTCTTCGTGTCCGCGGCCGTTCTGGTGCTGGAGATCCTGGCCGGGCGGCTGCTCGCACCCTACGTCGGGGTGACGCTGGAGACCTACACCGGGATCATCGGCGTGGTGCTGGCCGGGATCTCCCTCGGCACCTGGTACGGCGGGCGGCTGGCCGACCGGATGGACCCCCGCCGGATCCTGGGTCCGATGCTGGTGCTCGGCGGTGCGCTGGCCTTGTGCACCATCCCCAGCATCCGGTTGGTCGGCGGCACCGGCCTCGGCGCCGGTCCCGTGGCCATCGTGACCCTTGCCCTGGTCGGCTTCTTCGCACCCGCCACGGTGCTGTCGGCGGTGAGCCCGACGGTGGTCAAGCTGCAGCTGGGCGATCTCGACCAGACGGGTCGGGTGGTGGGCCGCCTGTCGGCGCTGGGGACGGCGGGGGCGATCCTCGGCACGTTCGCGACCGGCTTCCTGCTGGTGGCGGCGCTGCCCACCCGCCCGATCGTCATCGCCGTTGGCATCGTGCTGATCGCGGTCGGTCTGGTGTGTTGGTTCCTGCTCGGGCGCCGCCGGGGACCGTCCCTGGTGCTGCCCCTGATGCTCGCCGGCATCGGAGGGCTGCTGACCATCGTCTCCGTCTCGGTCTGCGAACACGAGAGCGCCTACTTCTGCGCCCGCGTGGTGCCCGATCCTGCCCGGCCTTCGGGTCGGACCTTGGTGCTCGACACACTGCGCCACAGCTACGTCGACCTGGACGACCCCACCTATCTGGAGTTCAGCTACGCCCAGATCATGGGCGACGTGATCACGTCGATCGCTGCGGAAGGCGAGCCGCTGGACGCGCTGCACGTCGGCGGAGGTGGGTTCTCGCTGCCCCGCTACATCGACGCGACGCGGCCGGGCTCGTCCAGCCTGGTGCTGGAGCTGGACCCGACACTGGTGCAGATCGCGCGGGATGAACTCGGTCTGGAGACCGGCCCTGACCTGCGTGTCCGCGTCGGTGACGCGCGGTTGGGCCTACGCGAACAGCCCGACGCCGCCTATGACCTGGTGATCGGCGACGCCTTCGGCGGCCAGGCGGTGCCGTGGCATCTGGCGACACGAGAGTTCACCGAGGGCATTC
>JALZLC010000088.1 GCA_030858885.1 Actinomycetota bacterium | reverse complement strand
AGGCCGGTGACGAACGGGCCGAACTCGCCGTAGCGGGCGCTGACCTCGTCGAAGCGCATGTCGTAGACGATGTCGCGGATCGCCTTGGGGTCGTCGGCCAGCAGGGTGACGCCCCACTCCCAGTCGTCCAGACCGACCGAGCCGGTGATCAGCTGCAGCACCCTGCCGCGGTAGCCGCGCCCGACGCGGGCGTGGCCGCCCATCAGCCGCTTGCGCTCGTCAAAGTCCAGCGCGTACCAGTTGTCGTCGCCGCTGCGGCGCTTGCTCATGGGGTAGAAGCTGATGACCTTGCGCTGCGGCAGCCGTGGGTGCAGCCGATGCTTGGCGTAGCCGGCCATGCGATCGTCGAACGAGGCCAGCGCGGCGGCGTGCTCGGCACTGCCCTCGACGAGGCCGTCCTCGTCGACCAGACGCTGCGCTTCGTCCTCTCGAGTCGAGGTGTACTCGCTGAGCTCGGTCAGCGACAGGTAGGAGGCGGCCGGCAACAGGGCCGCGCCCAGGGGTGACGCCACCAGCTCAGTGGACAGCTGATCCAACTCGGCCAGGTCCGGCCCCAGGAGCATCAAGCCGAGGTCGGCTTTCTGTCCCAGCACGCTGAAGGCCAGCACCTGGTAGTCGTCGCGGGCGTCGAAGGCCTGCAGCCGCGCCGCAAAGTCCTTGGCCGCCGAGGTGGCGTCCTCCAGCAGCTCGCGGCGGACGTGGAAGAACAGGTGCAGCACGCCCCAGCCCTGGCTGGGAGTGACAGGCGAGGTTGGCATGCTGCCAGGGTAGACGCCGCCGGCCGCGGCGGGGCCTGCCCTCGCGCGCATGGAGCCAAGGTGCGTTACCTCCGGATGCGGAGGCAGCGCTTCAGCGGCCGTCCCTCACGCGCATGGAGCAAGGTGCGTTACCTCCGGATGCGCCAGGCAGCGCTTCATCCGGGTAGCGCTGCGCCGATACCCTCGCGCAAATGGACCTCGCGGTGGACGGCGCGGCA
Organism: Actinomycetota bacterium; assembly: GCA_030858885.1. The sequence goes on along the minus strand of JALZLC010000088.1, from coordinate 2,879 downwards.
GTGGCGACGCTCGACCGGGGCGACGGCCCTGGGGCACCTCTGCTGTGCGTCCACGGGTTCACCGGCTCCAAGGAGGACTTTGCGCCGGTGCTCGATGCCCTGGCCGCCGAACGTCGCGTGGTGGCCGTAGATCTGCCGGGGCACGGTGGCACGCCGGGCCTCGACGACCCGGCCGCGTACAGCCTGGAGACGGTCGCGGGGTGGGTCCTGCGGGCGGCCGACACGCTGGGGCTGGGGGAGTGCCATCTGCTCGGGCACTCGCTGGGCGGGTTGATCGTGCAACGCGCCGCGGCGGTCGCCAGCCAGCGGCTGCGCTCGCTGATCCTGGCCGATACCGGGCTGGGCGCCCAGCGTCAGGAACGCGCCGACCACAAGACCCGCATCGCCGTGGCCGCCCGTGACGCAGGGCTGGCGGCTGCCCTGACCATCGCGCCAGACCCGGTCGGCGCCGCGTCACCCCACTCGATCGACGAGGACCCCGAGCGCCAGGCGTTCGAACGCGCCCGCTTCCTGGCGCTCAACCCCGCCGCGGTGATCGGCGAGGTGCGCGCCATGCTCGCCGCGGCGCCACTCGGGGCGTTCCTGCGCGGCATTGACATCCCCGTCCTGGTGCTGCACGGCGAGGACGACCAGTCGTGGAACGCGGTCGAGCAGGCGCTGCTGGTGCGCTCCATCGCCGGTGCGGAGCACGTCGTGATCGCCGCTGCGGCGCACAGCCCGCAGCTGGAGAACCCGAAGGCCTGGGTGGCCACCGTCGTCGACTTTCTGGCCCGAGCCGACAAGATCGGGGCCCGACCGCCCTCGGCGACCTGAGCGCAGCACCCACCCGAGCGGCGTCGCCGTTACGATGCCGGGTGGAGCACCGCCTGGCGGGTCCCAGCACCGTCCCGGCCGTGTGCACCACAGGCGACAGGAGTCAGGGGCATGGCGCAGTACACCAAGGGCGACACGCCGGTCGCGGTCGCCGACGACCAGAACCTGACCTCGCGGCTGTGGGAACGCTCGGCGGCCGGTGATGCCCGCCAGATCCTGCGGTGGTCGGTGGACGGCCAGTGGCGAGCCATGGACTGGCCGCAACTGGCGGACCGGGTGCGCGGCGTCGCGGCCGGGCTGATCGCCCTCGGGATCCAGCCGGGTGATCGCGTCGCCTTGATGAGCAACACGCGGATGGAGTGGACGGTCGCCGACCTCGCCATCCTGTCCGCCGGCGCCGTCACCGTGCCGCTGTACGAGACATCGTCGACCGAGCAGTGCGCGTGGATCCTGTCCGACTCCGGCGCCAAGGCGTCCATCGTCGCGACCGCCGACCAGGCCAAGCAGATGGACGCCGCGCGACAGTACGCCGCCGACCAGGACGACTTCGACGTTTTCGTGCTGGACGACGGTGGCCTTGACGCGTTGGCCGAGCGTGGCGACGCGACCGCGGCCGAGCAGGTTGCCCAGCGCGTCACCGCGACCACCCGCGACGATCACGCCTCGGTGATCTACACCTCGGGCACAACCGGGAACCCGAAGGGATGCCTCCTCACCCACGGCAATCTGCTGTCCACGGCCCGCCAGAGCGAGACGATGCTGCCCGAGCTGTTCACCGCCGAGGACTCAACCCTGTTGTTCCTGCCGCTGGCCCACGTGCTCACGCGGATCATTCAGTTCGCCGGCCTGGAGGCCAACACGCAGCTGGGCTTCGCCCGCTCCCTTGGCACCCTCGTCGAGGATCTGTCGACGTTCCGTCCCACCTTCCTGCTGTCGGTCCCTCGCGTCTTCGAGAAGGTCTTCAACACCGCGCAGCGCAAAGCAGAGGGCCCCAAGCGCAAGGTGTTCGACTTCGCGGTGGCCACGTCGCGCCAGTGGGCCACCTCCGCCCACCCCGGTCGGGTGACCAACCTGAAGCGAGGCCTCGCCGACAAGCTGGTCTACAGCAAGCTGCGCCACGCCCTCGGCGGGCGAGTTCGCTACTGCGTGTCGGGCGGCGCGCCCCTGTCCCCGCACCTGGCCTACTTCTTTCACGCCGCCGAGATCACGATCCTGGAGGGCTACGGGCTGACCGAGTCCAGCGCGGCGTCAGCGTTCAACACGCCCACGAAGCTGCGGATCGGCACGGTCGGCCGCCCCAACGCGGGCACCGAGCTCAAGGTCGCCGAGGATGGCGAGCTCCTCATCCGCGGCCCCGGGGTCTTCTCCGGCTACTGGAACAACCCAGAAGCCAGCGCCGAGGTGCTCACCGGCGACGGATGGTTGCGCACCGGTGACATCGGCGAGATCGACGACGACGGATACATCACGATCACCGGTCGCAAGAAGGAGATCATCGTCACCGCGGGGGGCAAGAACGTCGCCCCGGCCGTCCTCGAGGAGCGGCTCAAGTCGCATCGCCTGGTGTCCCAGGCGATGGTCGTCGGTGACAACCGGGCCTTCGTGGCGGCGTTGGTGACCCTGGAGCCCGACGAGTTGGCGGGTTTCGCCAAGGAGCACGAGCTGGCGGGTTCGCCGGCGGAGCTGGCCGAGCACCAGACCGTCCGCGCCGAGGTCGACAAGGCGGTCGACCACGCCAACCAGGCGGTGTCCAGGGCCGAGTCGATCCGTAGGGTGCGGGTCCTACCGCGCGACTTCACCATCGAGGACGGGGAGATGACCCCGACGCTCAAGCTCAAGCGGTCGGCGATCAGCGAGCACTTCGCTGACGAGATCGAAGGGCTGTACCGCTAACGCCGGCGCAGCGCGGCTACTCACGCCGGCGCAGCGCGGCCACCAACGCCGGCGCAGCGCGGCTACTCACGCCGGCGCAACGCGGCCACCAGCTGGAGAGCGGACGCGCCCGAGCGTCAAGTCAGGTTGCGCGCGGCCCGGTTCCCCGCCACGGCCCCGACGGCGGCCAGCAG
>JALZLC010000066.1 GCA_030858885.1 Actinomycetota bacterium | reverse complement strand
CGGGCGTCTGCAGCCGCGCCAGGGGAAGCGCGTCCTCGAGCGCTTCGTCGGCGGTGTCGGCGAACCGGTCCAGGGTCCCATCCAGGGCGAAGACGGCCGCCCCCGATACCGCCAGCAGCGGCAGCAGCATGGCAGCGACGCTGACCCCGACGCGGGCCCGCACGGTCAATGGCCGAGGCTTTGAAGGCTCTGGAGTGTTTGACGGGCGATGAGCTCACTCTTATTCAATCGGCACCACCTGGACTCAACCTGGACTCAACCTGAACTCGCAGCAGCGGCGTCGGGTCGGGTGCCGACGCAGGCAGGCACCATGCGAGCCCCGCTTACCGGAGGCCCGGAGCGGCGATCTGGTCGAGAAGGCCGGCCAAGGCCGCAGGCTGGCTCAGCATCGGCAGGTGCCCGCTGTGCAGGTCGTGGACTCGGGCGTGGGGAAGCGACCCGATCATCCGGTCCCGCACCGGGTCGGAGATGCTGCGGTCGTCGAGCAGCCGGACGTAGTGCAGTGGCACGTCGGACGGAAAGGTCGCCGTCGGTACCGGGTCGAGCAGATAACCAGGCGCCTCCGGGACCCGCCTTTCGACGAACCACGCCGTGGTCTCGGCGTCCAGGTCATTGCAGAGCGTCTTGCGGTTGCCGCCCTCGGGAGACAGCAAGCCTTCCGGCCGCAGCTTGTACAAGCCGCGCAAGAAGAGCCGCTGCGGCAACGGCAGCAGATCGAGCCAGGCCTTGCCGTCTTGCGGGACCGCGGCGCCGACCAGAACCACTGCGGCGACTCGTTCACCGAGGGACACAGCCAGCGCTGGAACCAGCACGCCGCTGAACGAGTGAGCGACCAGAACGACCCGTTCGACGTCCCATTGCCCAACGTCGTCGGCGACAGAACGGACGGCATCCTGCAGTCGCACCGCGCGCCGGTCGGCCGGTCGTGATCCTCGGCCGGGTAGGTCGACCGGGAACGCCGGCGAACGGAGCTGGGCGACCACCCGCTTCCATACCCAGGCGCCGAGTTCTGAGCCATGGATCAAGACGCAGCCAGCGTGACTGTTCGACATCTGCGCCTCCGCTCTGCGTTGCTTGATCAGGATGTCCGACCGTGGCTTCTGCTCGGCCGCATGCTAGAAAGATCCCCGTGTCTTGCGCGGAAGGAGTTCCGACATGGGCCACGGCAACGCAGATGCCGGCCATCTGACTCCGCGATCGACCTTCTACGACCAGGGCCGCTTCGGACGACTCTTCCCGGCGCTGCCACCTTTCGCGGCCGATACGCCGCTGATCCGCGACGCGCTCGCCGAGTTGGGGGCAGCGGGCGGTCCCATGGACGCGGGCGACGACCTGTCCGACCCGGTCACGCTCATCACCGACCCGGCGAAGAGCAGCAACAACCCCAACAATCCCGCGATGACCGCGGGGTTCACCTTCCTGGGCCAGTTCCTCGACCACGACATGACCTTCGACCCGACGTCGAGTCTGGCGCGCCGGCAGGATCCCGAGTCCATCCGCAACTTCCGGATTCCAGCGCTCGACCTCGACAGCGTCTACGGCGGCGGCCCCGGCGTCTCGCCGCACCTATACGACCGCTCGGTCGATGGTGGCCGCACCACGTTGCTCACCGAACGGATACCGGGCTCTGCAGCCGTGTCGATTGACGGCGTCGCGCGTCGCGACCTGCCTCGCAACAGCCAGGCCGTCGCGCTCGTTGGCGATCCGCGCAACGACGAGAACCTGGTGGTCTCGCAACTTCATCTGGCGTTGCTGCGTTTCCACAACGCCGTCGCCGCCGATGTCAAGGCCGAGCTGAGTTCCGGCTACACCGTCGACGAGATCTTCGCCGAAGCGCAGCGCACGGTGCGCTGGCACTACCAATGGCTCATCCTGAACGAGTTCCTGCCCAAGACGGTCGGGCAGTCGACGATGGACGATGTGCTCGACCGGGGTCTGAAGCACTACAAGTGGCGTCACGCCCCCTACATCCCGGTGGAGTTCTCCGTGGCCGCGTACCGCTTCGGCCACTCCCAGGTTCGGCCCAGCTACCGGGCGAACTTCGGCACCAGCGCCAGCGATCCGTCGCAGCAGTTCTTCGCGATGCTCTTCGATCCCGCCGCAACCGACCCCGCCGACCCGGCTGACCTTCGCGGGGGACGACGCGCCCCGCGAAGGTTCATCGACTGGCAGACCTTCTTCGACTTCGGCGACGGCAGGGCGCGACCCAACAAGAAGATCGACACCATCCTGTCGACGGCCCTCTTCGATCTCATGGGGCAGTCACCGGCTGCGACGACCTCGCTGGCGACCCGCAACCTGCTACGCGGTCTCACCATGAATGTGCCCTCGGGCCAGCGCGTCGCGCGAGCGATGAAGCTGCCGCAACTCGCCTCCGGCGACCTCGACGATCTCAGGCACCTGCATCTGCACCAGCGAACGCCGCTGTGGTTCTACGTCCTGAGGGAAGCCGCGCTCGCTGCCGACGGCGAGCACCTCGGCCCCGTCGGTGGCCGGATCGTCGCCGAGGTGATCGTGGGGCTGATCAAGGGCGACCGACAGTCGTACCTGCGCCAAGACCCCGACTGGACACCTACGTATGGCCCGGGCGACGCCTTCACAGTGGTCGACCTGCTCAACACGGCACGGGTCGTGCCCACCATCGCCTGACCGCAAGTAGCGCGGAAACGCGCCCCGGCCTGCCGCAGCCGGGCAACGGTGGTGTGTCGAGGTCGTCAACCTCGACCCAGCTCTCGTGCCCGAGCTCGTCGACACCGTGCTCCACCCGCGTAGCCCGTAAGGGAGTGCTCTGGCTCTTGCGGCTGGTCGCAACACCGACGATGCGAGCGTGTCGCTGGATGGATGAGGGCTCAGCCCTTGGCGGTCAGCGCGAACCTGTTGCCTTCGGCGAAGGAGACCGCGGTGTTTGGCTGGCCCGGTGACGACGTCTCCCATGGTGTAAGCCCAGAAGCGCTTGGCACGGTCTTGGTCGGCGACGCCGACTCGCACCCTTGTTGCCCCAGCAGCGCCACCCTTCCTCCTCCCGGTCAGTCTTCGCTGATGGATGCCTACCGAGGAGGTCGCCTTGCAAGGACTGCCCGACCTGCTACCGCGCGACGGCGGTTGCCTGCGCCGGCGCGACGTCTTGGGGGTGTTTGACCGCCTTTGCTCGCCGAACTCGCTTGGCGGCGTACATCGCTGCGTCAGCCTCTCGGGCCGCGTCGGCGACGCGACCCCCGGGGTAGGCGGTGGCCATGCCGATGCTTGCGGCCACGGTCCGCTGGCAGCTCGTGACACCGCCGAGACGGTCGGACAAGGTGGCGAGCCGGCGCTCGGCGAAGGGACCCGCGTGGGGCATCAGCACGCCGAACTCGTCTCCGCCGAGGCGCACGCAGACGTCGTCATGGCGGCCGTGATCCCGGAGAACGTCGGCACAACGCTGCAGCAGCTTGTCCCCGGCCTCGTGGCCGCAGGTGTCGTTGACGTGCTTGAGTCCGTCGACGTCGAGGGTGAGCACCGTGACGCAGGATCCCGCGTCGACCGCTTCCTGGGCGCTGACTAGGGACTCGTCCCAGGCGAGGCGGTTGCCGAGGCCGGTGAGCGGGTCGCAGCGGGCGGCACGTGCCTGCTCGTCCACCGCCGTCCGCAACTCCTCGCGCAGCGCCGCAGTGTGGGCGACCACGCCCGCGGCATCGGCGACCTGCCGGCCGAGCTGCTGGCACAGGGTGGTGAAGCCACGTGGCGCTGCGCTGGTGTGGGCCAGCACCAGGATCCCACCAACCGGCGCCGGGATGCTCAGCACGAGCAGGGACCGGACACCCTGCTCACGACCGAGCGGGGCGAGCAGGGACTCGGAGTCGGTGTCCTGGATGCACAGCGACCCACCGGCGGCGCGTTCCTCAAGGTTGTCCAGGGGTGCGCCAACCCGGGGGTCACCGACGTGGACGCCGGACCATGAACTGGTCACCACGGTGCGGCCGGCGCCGTCGCGGAGCAGGCCCACCTCACAGGACAGTGACTCCACGGCCACGTCGACGACATGCTGAAGGATGCCGACCAGGTCCTGCGCAGTCCCCGTGGTGATCGCTCGGACCGCGTGCAGCACCTCCAGCTCATCAGCCAGACGCTTGGAGGGGGCGACGTCCTCGACGCTGGCATCCAGCGCAGCGGCCAGCTGGCGTAACGCGTGCTCGGAGGCGACCGGAGTGAGCGCCGACGTCGGGTTGCCCAACAAGACGACCACGTCGTGACTGACCCGAACCAAGGCGCCACCGACGGCGTAGTACGGGCCGACCACACGCCCGACCTCGGGGTAGGTGAAGCGGTGGACGCCTCCAGGATGCAGGGGGACCTGGGCGAGGAGCGGATCCTGCGCCTCGGTGACATCGACGACCCCGGCCCATCCCCGACCGCGCCCGAAGCCACCGAGATGCGCCCACGTGGAGGTGGACAACCGGCGGAAGAGCAGGGCGTCGACGACGCCCAACTCGGCCGCCAGATCCTGAACCGACGGCGTCTTCGTTGCGCTCACCGACATGTCCGTCTCGTCACCTCGCTCGGACCTTCAAGAAGCGACGGGGCATGCCGACAACGCATGCAGACACGCAGAGCGCACCCGCCTGGTTTCGTGCGTGGCCGCTGGACGACTTGTTGCGCTCAGCGGCGCTCGTCCCCTTGACCGGCGCCCTCGGAGGTCTAGCGTTCCAAAGCTGTCGACACCGGCGGGGTGTCGCGGTGGGAAGGATTCTTGCGATGACGATTGCCATGAGAAGCAGAATCACGGCGTTCGGC
>JALZLC010000053.1 GCA_030858885.1 Actinomycetota bacterium | reverse complement strand
GCGTGACCGACCGGCAGGTAGCAGCGGTTGGAGTCGGTCACCAACGCGCAGCGCTTGCGGATCTCCTGCAGATCGGCCGCTCGGCCGCCCTGACGGCACAGCCGCTCGAGCCGCTCGAACAGCTCGACGCCGTGCAGCTTGCACGGCGGGCACTGACCGCACGACTCCACGGCCAGGAAGCGTGACAACGCCGCCGTCACCGCCACGATGCAGCGGTCGGCGCCGTAGACGACGAAGCCTCCGCTGCCCAGGCCGGTGCCGGCCTCGGCGAAGGAGTCAAAGTCCAGCGGCAGGTCGAGCAGACCTGGGACGATGACCGTGTTCGAGGTACCGCTGTAGACCGCCTTGACGTCCCGGGCGCCCGCGATGTCGACCAGCAGCGTCCGCAGCGGCGTGCCGAGGGGCAGCTCGTAGACGCCGGGGCTGTCCACGTCACCGACGACGGTGAAGACCATGGTCCCCGGCGCCTGGACAGTCCCCTGCTGGCGGAAGCGCTCGGCGCCTTCGCGCAGGATCCCGGGGACATGGGCCAGCGTCTCGACATTGTTGACCACGGTCGGGTTGGGCTGCTGCATGGTGGCGTTGAGCCCGTACATGTACGGCGGCAGGATCCGCGGCAACGGCAGCTTGCCCTCGACGACTTCGAGCAGGCCGCTCTCCTCGCCGTACAGGTACTCGTCCGGCCCCAGCAGGATCTCCACCCCTGCTGCGCCGGCGAAGCCCTGCTCGGCCATGGCGTCCCGCGCCTCGGTCAACCGCTGAGCCTGCAGCGGATAGCGCTCCTTGGTCGCGATCACCCCGCGCGGAGCGCCGACCGCGTGCATCGCGATGCACAGCCCCTCCACCACCGCCCATGGGTTGCGGGCCATCACGGCGCGGTCCTTGTAGGTCCCTGGCTCGCCCTCGGCGGCGTTGCACACCACGGCCGGCGTGCCGCTGGTCCCCACGGCTTCCAGCACCGACGCCCACTTGGAGCCGGTGGGGAATCCCGCACCACCACGGCCGCGCAGCCCCGAGCGCTCGACCTCGGCGATGACGTCGGCGCGGTCCCGGCGCAGCGCCTCGGCCAGACCGAGTCCACCGCCCACGGCGATGTGGTCGGCCAGCGAGATCACCGGTTCGTCGGGCAGCACGTGCAGGTGATTCGGCATAGCTGGAGCTCCTCCGACGATGTCAGCAAGACCCTGCCGAGTCTTCACGTGGCGGAAACCTCGATGACATCTGCCGCTCACGCGCGCCTGCCAGCGTGCCTCCACACGTCCCCCCACCGCCCTTCCGGCGAACAATCCTGGCGAACACTGGAGACTGCGATGCCCCAACTGCTCCGACGAGGCGTCCTTGTGGCCTGTCTCGCGCTGTCAAGCCTGCTGCTGCCGCTGCTGCCCGTCTCGACGGTCGCCGCCCAGAGCGGCCCGGACGTCACCACGGACAAGGACGTCTACGAGTTCGGCGAACCGATCACGGTGTCATGGTCGGACGCTCCCGGCAACCCCAAGGACTGGGTCGGCCTGTACCCGACCTTCTCCGGTCCTCCAGGTGGCAGCTCCGGTGCGACGCTGTGGGACTACCTGGACCAAGGCAACGGCGAGACCGCCACGCCTGATGGCACGCTGACCTGGAGCGAGCGGCGGCCGGGACAGCGCGACAACTGGCCCTTGGCGCCCGGCGAGTACACCGTCTACCTGCTGGTCGACGACGGCTACGAGGTGGTCGCCTCCACCACCATCCGCGTCACCGGCGACACCGACGGCCCGGAACCGCCGCCCGAGGAGGAGTGGCCGGCCAACCCCAGCGATCCCGCGCTGAGCCGCAGGCTGCGGGCGATGACCTTCAACATCTGGGTGGGCGGGACCCAGGTCAAGTTCGGATCGATCGTGCGCGCGGTGCGCACGGCCCGTGCCCAGGTGGTCGGCGTCCAGGAACCCGGTGACAACCTCGAACGGTTGGCCAGCAGGCTGGGATGGAAGCACACCTTCACGTCCGACGACGGCTACACCAACCTCATCAGCAGGTACCCGCTGTCGGCTCCCAGGCGCAGCGACGAATACGCCTGGCTGCGGTTCCCCGACGGCGGACGGGTGGCGGTCAGCAGCGTCCACCTGACCCCGTATCCCTACGGTCCGTACGACCTGCGAGACGGCGCCTCCACCGACTACGTGCTGTTCAACGAGCAAACGCACCTCGAGGAGACCAGGTCGCGCTTGGAAGCGCTGTCCGCCCTGGCCGAGGCGGACGTCCCCGTGGTGCTCATGGGCGACTTCAACGTGCCGAGCCACCTGGACTGGACCAGTGTCACCGCGGCAGCGCGCCAAGCCGACGGGGAGGACTTCGTGCACCCCTTCCCCTGGCCCCTGTCGATGTCCCTGGCCGAGGCGGGCTTCCGGGACTCCTTCCGCACCGCCCACCCGGATCCGGTTGCCGAACCCGGCTACACCTGGACCCCCGGCTACCCGCCGCCGATCGGTGACCAGCCCGCGAACCTGACCGACGACGAGGTGTTCGACCGGATCGACCTGATCTACGTGCACGGCCCGGTGCGGACCATGTCCAGCCGAGTCGTGGGGGAGAGCTACCGCAACGCCCACATCCGCGTGCGACCGTGGGGCAGCGACCACCGTGCCGTGGTCAGCAACCTACGGGTTCGTCCGCTGTATCCACGGTAACCCCCGCCGCGGCAGCGGCCCGCTGCCGCCTCGTCAGGAGGTGAGCACCACGGCCTGGTGGGGGGCGAGGACGACCTCGCTTCCCACCGGTTGCCCCTCGCCGTCGGCGTTGCTGGAGAAGGCCGCCACCCAGGCGCCGTCGGGTGGGATGAACGACCAGGGCTGGTCGCCGCAGTTGGCGGCCACGATCACATCACCGCGCCGGTAGCCGACGACTGGCCCGTCCTCGCCGACCCATTCGACAGGTTGCCGGCGTAGGTCGGGCAGCGCGTCGCGCAGCGCGATGAGCGCCCGGTAGCGGTGCAGCATCGAGGACGGATCTGCTCGCTGCACGGCGACGGTGTCGGCCTCGGTGCGCCCCTCCATCGGCAGCCACGTCATTGGGCCGTCGGTGAAGCCCCAGCCGGGCCCCGGCGCCCAGGGCAGCGGCGTGCGAGCCCCGTCGCGGCCGACCGCTGTGGTCCGGCGCGCCACCGGATCCTGCGCCTGCTCGCGGTGGACAACGCCGTTCTCCAGCCCCAACTCCTCTCCCTGGAACAGAAATGGCGTGCCGGGCAGGCCCATCAGCAGCGTCGACAGCGCTAGCGCGCGGGCGCGGCCGGCCTCCCCGCCGCCGAAGCGGCTGGCGGCGCGCCCTCGGTCGTGACTGCCGGACACCCAGGCCAGCAGGCCAGGCGCAGCCTCCGCACCGGCGACCAGCACCTCGCGGACGGCGCCGGGCTCCCACTCCAGATGCAGCGGCTTGAACCAAAAGCCCAGGTGCAGGCCGTCCTCGCCGCGCACGTACTCGGCCACCTTGTCGGCGTCGAGCACGTACACCTCGCCCAGCAGCAGGCCGTCGTGGGGCTCCACCACCTTGCGCCAGCGGCGGTAGACCTCCAGCACCCCCGGCTGGTTGGCGTCGTACAGGTGCTCCAGCGCCCCCCAGTCGTCGGCGGACGTGTCGCTGCGCACGAACTCCGAGGCGGGTGGGTTGTCGAGGAACTCCGGATGCTTGACCAGCGCGTGCGCCACGTCGATGCGGAAGCCGTCGGCGCCGCGTGCCAGCCAGAAGCGCAGAATCTCGTCGAACTCGTCGGCGACCGCCGGGTTCGCCCAGTTCAGGTCGGGCTGCTCGGGCAAGAACAGGTGGCACCAGTACTGTCCGGTGGCCTCGTCCAGGGTCCACGCCGAACCGCCGAAGTGGCTGGTCCAGTTGTTGGGCGCCCCGCCATCCGGCGCCGGATCCCGCCAGATGTAGTAGTCGCGGTAGGGACTCTCTTTGGATGAGCGGGCCGAGGTGAACCACGGGTGCTCCGACGAGGAGTGGTTGGGCACCAGATCGACCAGCACCTTCATGCCGAGGTCGTGCGCCCTGGCGAACACCGCCTCCAAGTCGGCCATCGACCCAAATGAAGGGTCAACCCCGCGGTAGTCGGCGACGTCGTAGCCGTGGTCGCGCATCGGTGACGGGTAGAACGGCGTGATCCACACGATGCCGACGCCGAGCCACGCCAGGTAGTCGAGGTGGTCGTGCAGCCCGCGCAGGTCGCCGACGCCATCGCCATCGCTGTCGGCGAAGGAGCGTAGGTAGACCTCGTAGCCGACCCTGTCGGTCCACCAGGGCAGCTCGGTGCGCGTCATGATCGCCTCCCCTTCACCAGCCGTCGACAGCGTCGGCCACATCCTCGCCGGCCCATGACACCAGCCCGGTGTCGGTCCACGACAGCAGGTCGTCGTTGGCGGGGACCACGCGGACCGCGAAGCCGTACTCGCCGGAGTCCGAGCAGGTGAAGGTCCCCCGGTAGGCCCGGCCGTGCTCGGTGCTGCCAGCCGGCTCCAGCGACTGCACCCGTCGCCGGGACAAGGAGCCGTCGGCGCGGACCGGCCCGTGCAGCAGCTCCACGCAGACCGAGGCGGGGTCGAGCTTGCCCAGCGCCACGTCCACGGTCACGTCGCGGTGCTCGCCGATGGAGGCCATGCCGAGGTCGCCGCTGACGGCGTGGACGCGTACGTCAGGCCAGGCGTCCCTGGTCCGCGTCCGCCACGTCGCCAACCTCCGAGCTCGCGCGTGGTCGTCGATGGTCAGCCGGCGGGACCGTTCGGCCAGCGGGATGTACAACTGATCGACGTACTCGCGGACCATCCGCGTGGCCAGGACGCGCGGCCCGAGCGTTTCCAGCGAGTGGCGCACCCGCGACAGCCAGCGACGTGGCAGCGGCCCTTCCGTGCGCTCGTAGAAGGTCGGCACCACCGTGCGCTCAAGCAGCTCGAACAGCGACTGCGCGTCGGCGGCGTCCTGCTGGGCGGTATCGGGATTGTCCTCGGCAGCGCCGATGGCGTAGCCGTTGTCACCGTCGAACATCTCGTCCCACCAGCCGTCCAACGTCGAGCAGTGCAAGGCGCCGTTGAGCACCGCCTTCTCCCCCGACGTGCCGCAGGCCTCGTGCGGGCGGCGGGGGTTGTTCAGCCACACGTCGACGCCCTGGTACAGCACGCTCGCCAGCTCCATGTCGTAGTCCTCGACCACGACCATGCGGGTACGGATCTGCGGATCCGACGAGTAGTGGACCAGCTGGCGGATGATGTCCTTACCGATGTCGTCGCGCGGATGGGCCTTGCCGGCGAAGACGAACTGCACCGGGCGGTCGGTGGCGTTCAGCAAGGCCATGAGCCGCTCGGGCTGGCGCAGCAGCAGGGTGCCGCGCTTGTACTCGGCGAAGCGGCGGGCAAAGCCGATCGTGAGCGCGTCGGGATCGAAGATCTCGTCGGTCCAGGCCAGGCTCGCCGAGCTCTCGCCGCGGCGCTCCCGCGCGCTGCGGACCCAGGTGCGTATCCGCTGCACCAGCCGTTCCCGTGCCCGTGCCCGTGCTCGCCACAACACGTCGTCGCCGATGTCGCCGACCCGCTTCCACGCCGACGGGTTGTGGGCCCAGTCCGGAGCCAGGTGACGGTCGTAGACGGCGGTCATCTCCGGCCCGGTCCAGGTCGCCGCGTGCACCCCATTGGTCACCGAGGTGATGGGCACCTCGTCGGCGGTGATGCCCTGCCACAGGGCGGCGAACATCCGTCGCGACACCTTGCCGTGCAGCTCGGAGACCCCGTTGGCCGCCGCTGACAGACGCAGGCCCATCACGGCCATGTTGAAGCCGCCACTCAGTCCCTCGCCGGCGATCTGACCGACGGTCATCAGGTGGTCGGGCGTCACGCCGCATTCGTGCGCGAAGTCGCTGAAGTAGCGCTGCATCAGGTGCCCGGCGAAGACGTCGATGCCGGCCGGCACGGGGGTGTGCGTGGTGAACAGCACCGCCGACCGGGCGCTTTCGACGGCCTCATCGAACGTCAGGCCGCCAGAAGCGACGAGACGGCGGATGCGCTCCAGCTGCAGGAACCCGGCGTGGCCCTCGTTGGAGTGGAAGATCTCCGCCCCGCCCGCCTGCCAGTCAGAACCGAGCTCGCCCAGCTGCGCGGCCCGGTCAAGGGCGCGAACCCCTCCGATCCCGAGCACGATCTCCTGGCGTAGCCGGTGCTCGACGTCGCCGCCGTACAGCTTGTCGGTGACCACCCGGTCCTCGGGCGCGTTGTGCGGCAGGTCGGTGTCCAGCAGCAGCAGCGGGATGCGGCCCACCTCGGCCTTCCACAGCTGGCAGGCGACGGTGCGGTCGGCCATCTGCACGTCGATCAACACCGGCGTGCCATCCCGCTCCAGCAGCTGCAGCGGCAAGCTGAACGGATTGAGGTCGGGGTAGCGCTCCTGCTGCCAGCCGTCGGCGTCCAGGTGCTGGCGGAAGTAGCCGTGGCGGTACAGCAGCCCGACCCCGACCAGGTCCAGCCCGAGGTCACTGGCCGCCTTGAGGTGGTCACCGGCGAGCACGCCGAGGCCGCCCGAGTAGGTCTGCATCGCAGAACTGATGCCGAACTCGGGCGAGAAGTAGGCAATGCGTGGCGGCTGCGGCTTGTGGGACTGCGCCCAGCGCGGCCGGCTGAGGTAGCGCTGCAGGTCGCCGTGCACCTCGGCCAGCTGCGACAGGAAGGCGGCGTCCTCGACCAGCGTCTCGGCACGTTGCGGCGACAGGCTTCCCAGCAAGGCGACGGGGTTGCGCCCGACCTCCTCCCAGGCGTCGGGGTCAGCCCACCGGAACAGCTCCTCGGTGGGCTGGTCCCAGGCCCAGCGCAGGTTGGCGGCGAGGTCGGTCAGCGGCTGCAGCTCCGCGGGCAGTCGCGGATGCACTCGAAACGTACGCAAAGCCTTGATCACGGATTGCTCCGGGGGTCGGGAACATCACTGCGAAGCCTGGCAGATGCCATCACCGACCGCGACCGTTCGCCCCGCCGGTTCGGACAAGGCCCTTGAGTCGGCGGGACCGCTACTGGTAGAAGCGGTTGTGTACCCGCAGCGACGAAGGGCAGGAAGGCCACCCGGTCACCGCGTGGTGCCAGGTGCGTTGCCGAGGGGAGTCTCCATGGTGAACGTCCGATCGACATGCCTGCTGCTGACCTTGATCTTTTGCCTCGTCCTCGCAGCCGCTTGCAACCCCGCCGCGCCGCCGGAGCAGGGCGCGGGTTCGGCCTCGGAGGTGGAAGGCCCTGTCGACCCCAGCGAGCTGTCGGGAACCCTGGACGTGTGGGGCTTTGGCACCGAGGACCCGGTCGGCGAGGTACGCGTCAAGGCCTTCGAGAAGGCGTTCCCCAACGTCGAGGTCAAGCTGACGCCGGGTGACTTCGACGAGCAGAAGTTCCTGTCCGCCGTCGCGGCGGGCAACCCGCCAGACGTGGTGCACATCGACCGAGGGCTCGTCGGCTCCTATGCCGCCCGAGGTGCGCTGGTGGCCCTCGACGACTACGTCACCGCCTCCGAGCTGGACCTCGGCGTGTACCTGCCGGCGGCGCTGGAACAGGTGCAGCTCGACGGCGCCACCTACGGGCTGCCCGAGTTCAACAACGTCATCGTGGCCTACCTGAACAACGGCGCTCTCGAGGAGGCCGGGTTGTCGCCGGAGGCGGTCAAGTTCGGCGACTGGCAGACCATGGCCCAGATCAACGCCGACCTGGCGAAGATGTCCGGTGGGGACCCGGCACGCGTCGGCTTTGACCCCCGAATGCCCGACATGCTGCCGCTGTGGGCGGACGCCAACGGCGGGGCCCTGGTGTCCGAGGACGGCACCGAGTCGCTACTGGACACTCCCGAGGTCGTCGAGACGGTCGCCTTCGCCGCCGAGCTGCTGGATCCGTCGGCGGGCAGCAGAAGTACCAGGCGTTCTCCGAGAGCCTGGACATCTTCGGCGAGCAGAACCCGCTGGTGGCTGACCAGGTCGGCATCACGCTGTTCGAGCAGTGGTACCTAGGCGTCCTCGGCGAGGTGTCTCCCGACGTCGACATCACCGTGGTTCCCTTCGCGACGCACGACTCCGGAGAGCCGGTCAGCTTCGCCGGTGGCTTGTCCCTGGCAGTGCCCCGTGACTCGGACAATGCTCGTGCGGCCTTCGAGTTCGCCAAGTTCATGACCGACGAGGACACCTGGTTCCAAGCGGCCCAGGTGGACAAGCGGACGGACGAGCGGGCGGGCTCCATCTACATCGGCACCTACACCGGCAACCAGCGCGCCGACGAGCGCATCCGCGCCGAGCTCATCGAGCCGACCGGCAACGAGGCCTTCGACCAGGCCATCGAGGTGATCAACCAGGTGCAGGCCGACGCGATCTCCGTGCCGGCCAACGCCGCCGGCTCCGAGGTCAAGAGCGCCTGGGAGGACGGCGTGCGCGAAGCCCTTTTGGGGCGCACCAGCCCGGAGGAGGCGATGCAGAAGGCCGATGAGGCCGCCCAGCAGGCCCTGGACTCGGCAGAGGCTCAGGGTTGAGCAGCCGCGTGAGCACCCGGCTCGCGCCCGCCGAGGTCAACACCCCTCGGAGCAACCGCTTCGGCGCCCTTCGCCGCAGCGAGTTGTTCTGGGCGCTCCTGTTCCTGTCGCCCTGGCTCATCGGATTCCTGGTCTTCACCGCGGGGCCGATGCTGGCGAGCCTGCTGCTGTCGTTCACGTCCTATGACGTCATCAATACGCCGTCGTTCATCGGCCTGGACAACTACGTGTCGCTGTTCACCGACGACCTGTTGCGCAAGAGCCTGTGGAACACCTTCTTCTACGCGGCCTTCTACGCGGCGCTGCACGTGCCGCTGTCGATGGCCATCGCCATTGCCCTGGCACTGCTGCTGGAACGCGTCGTCAAGGCGGCCGGCTTCTTCCGCACGGTCTTCTACCTTCCGGCGGTCACGCCCGCCGTCGCCACCGGGGTCTTGTGGCTGTGGCTGCTCAACCCCCAGGTCGGACTGATCAACCAGGGTTTGGCGCTGCTCGGCATCGACGGGCCGGGATGGACCACCGACCCGAACTGGGTGAAGCCCGGCATCGTGCTGATGAGCCTATGGGGCCTCGGCAACACCGTGGTGATCTACTTCGCCGCTCTGCGCAACGTCCCTACGGAGCTGTACGAGGCGGCTCGCATCGACGGCGCCGACTCGTGGCAGCAGTTCCGTCACGTCACACTGCCGATGATCAGCGGTGTCCTGTTCTTCACGCTGGTCGTCGGGACCATCGCGGCGCTGCAGCTGTTCACCGAGGCCTACACCATGTTCTTCCGCGGCCAGGAGGGCGGCACCAGCCAGGACGCCTTGTTCTACGTCGTGTACCTGTTCCAGCAGGGCTTCGAGTTCTTCCGCATGGGTTACGCCTCGGCGATGGCCTGGCTGCTGTTTCTCGTCATCATGCTCATCACCGTGGTGCAGTTGCGACTGTCCAAGCGCTGGGTCTACTACGAGACGGGTTCTTAGATGGCCGTGGGCAACGAGCGGCTGAGCGCCACCGCCGCGACGGAGATCCGCCGGGAGGGCCCGACCGAGCAGGTGCCGGTGAC
>JALZLC010000049.1 GCA_030858885.1 Actinomycetota bacterium | reverse complement strand
GTCACCTCTCCGGCGCCCAAGACGGCGTTGGCCCGCGCCAACAGCTCCGGGGCCAGAAAGCCGACCTGCGTGGCCCAGGCCGACGACACCGCACGCAGCACCAGGACGCCGCCGGCGAGGCGCACCGGCTCCACGTGGCGAGCCAGCTGGTCACCGGCGATCTCGTCCCAATGTTGATGGATTCGAGCCCCCCGCAGCCGGGCTTGCCAGCCCCGGCGGCCGCTGACCAAGGCCAGCAGGGCACCAACGCCCTCGGGCTCCGGGCCCTGGCTGCGACGGTCGGGGTCGCTGGGATCGCTGAGCCGGCTCATGGTGTCGTCACCGGTTCTACCTTGCCTTCGCGCACCAGATGCCGAGGGCCTGCCAAGGGCACGTCGGCGTCCACCGCGGCGGTCACGATCACTTGCTCGAATGCCTCGCAGCGCGCTGCCAGACGGCGCCGGCGCAGCTCGTCCAGCTCGGCGAACACGTCGTCGAGCAGCACCACCGGTTCCTCCCCGACGTCGTGGAGCACCCTGATGCTGGCCAGCCGTAGAGCCAGGGCCAGCGACCAGGTCTCCCCGTGGCTGGCGTAACCCTTCGCCGGCATGCCATTGAGCGCCAGCGCCAGCTCGTCACGATGGGGACCGGCCAGCGTCATTCCCCGTTCCCGCTCGGCTTCGGCCATCAGCGCCAACCCCTCCCGTAGCTCGCCGGCAAGCGCGGCGGGATCCGGCACGCCGCAACCTGGTGTGGCCTCCACCCGCCGCCCGGTCGACAGCTCGTAGGCCAGCTGCAGATGACCCCGCGCTTCGCGCAGCGGAGAGGCCGCAACCAGATCGCGGTAGGCGGCGTCGGCCGGACCGGCCAGCGCGTGCACCACGGCGATCCTTGCCGCCAGCATGGTCGCCCCGGTCGACACCAGGGATTCGGTCCAGGTCGGCAGGGTCTGCTCGAGACGACCCCGCCCCCCCGTCCGGTGCTGGCGCAGGAGCGTATTGCGCTGGCGCAGCACCCGCTCGTACTCGGAGCGAGCCGCCAGATACGCCGGTCGCCGCTGCGCCAGCAGCTCATCCAGGAAGCGCCGCCGGTCTGCCGGATCCCCGCGGACCAGGCCGAGGTCCTCGGGCGCGAACAGGATGCTGCGGATCTGGCCGATCGCGTCGCGGACCCGCGGCTGCGGTTGCCCGTTGAGCCGCGCCCGGTTGCGCCCACCCGGTCGCAGCTCCAGTTCCACGGTCAGAGCACGCCCTTCGGTTGCGGGCCCGTTGGCTCCTCCGGTGTCGGTGCGAGCGACGGCCCTCACCACCGCGGCGTCGGCCCCCACCCGTACCAGCGGCGCGTCCGCGGCGACACGATGGCTAGCGCCAATCGCCAGATAGTGCACGGCTTCCAGCAGGTTGGTCTTACCCTGCGCATTGGGACCGACCAGCACGCTCATCCCAGGCCCGAGGCTCAACGTCGCGGCGGCGTAGGAGCGGAAGTCGACGAGCTCCAGGCGCTCGAGGAACACTCCGTGCTAGACGCGCACCGGCATCAGCAGGTAGAGGAAGTCCGGCGCCGCAGGCTCATCCTCGTCCTGTGCAGCGGGCGCCGGGCGCAGCACCGCCGGCTTGAGCTCGTCGCGGAACTCCAGCACGACCCGCTCACTGCCGGCGGCGTCCAGCCCGTCGGTCAGGTAGCGCGGATTGAACGCGATCTGCAGTGGCTCGCCCTCCAGCTGGCCAGGCATCGACTCCTCGGCCTGCCCGACCTCACCGCTGCCGGCCGTCACCCGCACCGAGTCGGCTGTCAGGTGCAGCGTTACGGGCGTGGCGGTGGTGTTGGCGTCACCGACCACCGCGACCCGCTTGGCCACCTCCATCAGCGCGGCCCGGTCCACCAGCAGCCGTCGGTCTGACCCGGCGGGGATCAGCTGGCGGACATCCGGAAACTTGCCCTCGATGAGACGGCTGGTCAGGCGCCGATCACTGAAGGCGAAGGTCACCTGGCCGGCTTCCAGCAGCAGGCGCACCTCGCTACCCAGCAGCTCGGCGGAGCGGCGAGCCTCCTCCAGGGCGCGCCGCGGCACCAGCACCGTGCGCTCGGTCCCCTGGTCCCAGGGCACGGTGCGCACCGCGAGGCGATACGAATCGGTCGCCGAGGCGGTCAAGCCGTGGGTCGTGGCCTCCAACTGCACGCCGGTGAGCACAGGGCGCGCGTCATCGGCGCTGGCGGCGCGCGCCACCTGGGCAACGGTGCGGGCGAACTCCTCGGACTTCATCACGACCGTGACCGCGTCGGCCCCTGGCTCGGGTAGGGTCGGGAAATCCTCGGCCGACATCAGCCGCAGGTCGAACTGCGCGCGGCCACAGGCCAGGTGCAGTCGTTCCTTGGCGGCCTCGGCGGACACCGCGGCGTTAGGAAGGGTGCGGACCACATCGCCCAGCAGCCGGCCGGGGACCAGCGCGACACCGTCGGACTCGGCCTGCACCGGGATGGACAGCTCGCTGGCCATCTCCAGATCGGTCGAGGACAGCACCAGCCGGTCACCGCTGACCTCGAGGCGCACGCCGGACAAGGCCGGCAGTGTAGCTCGGGCACCCACGGTGCGTAGCGCCCACGCGGCAGCGTCGGCGAACTCGCCGCGTTCCGCCCGGAACTTCATGTGCTCCTCCGTCTCCTGTGTCGTACCGCTTCGCTGGATACAGACCAGCTCGGGGTTTCCCACCGAGCAGGGTGGACCCGGCTTTAAAAGGCCGTTGTCTTTAGCAAACCATCGACGTCGTCGGAAGGGCGCCAAGCTGTGGGTAAGACCTGTTGTTCCTGGTCAGTGCGGTTTTGGTGCTGTGGGACGGCTGTGGGTGGTGTGGGGGTGAGCGTGTGGGCCACCGCCACCTTGTCCACCTCGACGCGAACCACAGCGCTGCAACTGTGAGCAACTGCCGGTTGTGCCCATCCTGTCCACGTACTTGTCCAGCCGTCGTCCACAGTCAACGAGCCTGCCGCGCGCTGGTCTTGACCCGGCTCGTCAGTTCCTGCACCTGCTCGTAGATCGCGGGGCGCTCCTTCATCAGGCCACTGATCTTGGAGTTGGCGTGCATGACGGTGGTGTGGTCGCGGCCGCCGAAGGCCTGCCCGATCTTGGGCAGCGAGAGATCGGTGAGCTCGCGCGTCAGGTACATGGCGATCTGGCGGGCGGTGACCAGCTGGCGGGTGCGGTTGGGCGAACACAGCTCGTCAAGGGTCAACCCGAAGTAGGTCGCGGTCTCGGTCATGATCAGACTCACCGAGATCTCGGAGTTGCCGCCGTCGGGGAAGAGGTCTTTGAGCACCACCTGTGCCATGTGCAGGGTCACCTCAGTCTGCTGCAGGCTTCCCGCGGCGGTGACGCGGATCAGCGCGCCCTCCAACTCCCGGATGTTGGACTGGATCCGGCTGGCGATGAGCTCCAGCACGTCGTCCGGGACCGGGAGGCGGTCCTGCCCCGACTTCTTGCGCAGGATGGCCAGCCGGGTCTCCAGGTCCGGTGGCTGGATGTCGGTGATCAGCCCCCACTCGAAGCGGGTGCGCAGGCGGTCTTCGAGCTGACCGATCTGCTTGGGCGGTCGGTCCGAGGTGATGACGATCTGCTTCTGCGCGTTGTGCAGCGTGTTAAAGGTGTGGAAAAACTCCTCCTGGGTGCGCTCGCGCGTGGCCAGGAACTGGATGTCGTCGATGAGCAAGACGTCGACGTCGCGGTACCGACGCTGAAAGGCCACCTGCCGACGGTTGCTGATGGCGTCGATGAACTCGTTGGTGAACTGCTCAGTGGTGACGTAGCGGACTTTGAGGCGCGGATACAGGTGGGTCGCGTAGTGGCCAACCGCCTGCAGCAGGTGCGTCTTGCCCAGCCCCGCGCTGCCGTAGATGAACATCGGGTTGTAGGCCTTGGCCGGCGCTTCTGCCACAGCGAAGGCGGCGGCGTGCGCGAAGCGGTTGCTGGCGCCGATCACGAAGCGGTCGAAGGTGTACTTCTCGTTCAGGGCGCTGTCGCGCTCCGGTGCCGAGCGGGGGAAGGCCTCCGGCGCCCAGGCCTTGCGCTCGGTCTCCAGGTCCGGGAGTTCGACCACCTCCACGGGCCTCGGTGGCGGATCAGGGCGAACGGTAACCACGACGTGCAGCGCCCGCCCGGCCGCCTTGGTGACCGCGCTGCGCAGCGCCGGGCCGTAACGGGTGTCCAGCTGTTCGCGGGCGAAGCTGTGCGGTGCGGCCAGCACCACCGTGTCCTGGTCGAAGCCCACAGGCCGGGTTTCGTCCAGCCAGGCGCGCAGCGCGGCGCCCGTGAGGTGGTCCTGCAGATCGGCGAGGGACCGGGTCCAGAGGTCGTCCAAGTCGATGACCATGCTCTCTGGCACCGTGAGCTCCTTGACGATGGAAGGGTTTCCACAACGCCCTCCACAGTTGTGGAAGGGCGTTGCTTCCTAGGGTGACCGGGACATCGGGTGGGATGCGCCCGCAGGCGCACGTCGTCCACACAACACCAGGGAAGCGGTGATCCTCACGGCGGCGTTTGCGCACTTGCTGGGCATCGCTGGGATGCCCGCCCAGGCCCGACGATCCTCACGCACGTCTTTAGCGATCCCGGCAGCACCGGTGCGCAACGCCCGCAGCGACCCCTCCCGCCGGGCTCCCGCCCAACGCTGGTACCTGAGCCCCGACCCATCGCACAAGTCTTCGAAAGCGGCTGGGACGCCATCCGGTTCGGGACGTTGGGCAGTATAGGCACCGCCCAAATCGAGTGGCAAGGTCATGTCCACAGGCGCGGCAAACACCGCCTCGGCGCCCTTGCGGTCGCTTGACGGTGCCGGAACCCGCCGCGATACAGTGTCCGGTTGGAGAGGGCACAGGTGTCGCCGGCAGTCTTCCGCGACTCGGTCGACCGCAGTGCTGACCTGGCGCCCAGCGCCGTTCCTGATCCGTTGACCACTGCAGCGTCGCGACAATGCTGCGTTCGGGTCTGCCTACCCGCCGCCGACCGATAGCCCACAACACCGGGGACCGAGAGCATGAAGCGCACCTTTCAACCGAACATCCGCCGGCGCAAGCGCAAGCACGGCTTCACGCACCGTATGCGGACGCGGGCCGGTCAAACCATCATCAAGCGGCGGCGGGCGAAGGGCCGCAAGCGGTTGACGGCCTGAACAACTCTGACGTCGGAGCCCAGCTGGGCAGGGCGGGGCCAGTCGCGCGGAACCCCGCAGCTGCGTGGGGACGCGCGGTCCCCGTGCACCTGTCCGGCCAGCGGCTGCGCCAAGGCGGCGGGCCTCCTATCGTGGGCGGAGCGGCACGGTGCGTGCCGCCACCGCCCATGCTCCCTTCTCGACTTCACCGCAGCAGCGACATCCGGGCCGTGCTCACGGGCCGGAACGTGGTGCATGGTGGGGATGTGGTCGTCCACGCGACTGGTCGCGCCCGACGCGCTGGTGGCGCCGGTACTGGTACCGGCCGCGACGCGACGCGGGTGGCGGTGGTGGCCGGACGCAAGGTGGGTGGGGCCGTGCAACGCAATCGCGCGAAGCGGCGCCTACGGGCGGCGCTGGCGGGCGGAACGCTACCGCCGGGGCTCGATGTAGTGGTGGTCGCGCGCCGCGGCGTCCTGACCGCCGACTTCACGTCCCTGCGGACCGAGTTGGCGGGACTTGTGAGGCGCGCCGCCTCCCGGATTCCGATCGCCTCGTGACTCGCTGGCGAAGTCGTCATGGGGCACCGCGGCCTTCCCCCTTGGCCTGGTCGCTGATGGTGATGGTCAAGGCCTATCGAGCCATCCCCAAGCGAGGTTGGGACGTCTGCCGCTTCCTGCCAAGCTGCTCGCAATACGCCCTGGACGCCCTCGCGGCGCACGGCGGCGTCCGCGGCGGCTGGCTAATCCTGCGCCGGCTCGCCCGTTGCCATCCCTTCCACCCCGGCGGGGTGGACCCGGTGCCGTCGCCGACTGGCGGCGGACCAACGCTGATCTAAGAGGAGACAACCGCGCGTGGATGCGCTCTGGAACGGCCTGCTCGACATCATCGAATTCGTGCTGCGCTTCTTTCACACCGCGACATCACCGATCTTCGGGGACGCGGCGGCGTGGGGCTGGGCCATCGTCTTGCTCACCGTCGCGGTCCGGGTGGTCCTGCTGCCACTGGCGGTGAAGCAGACCAGGTCCCAGCGGGCGATGCAGAAGCTGTCGCCGGAGATGAAGAAGGTGCAGGCCAAGTACAAGACCGACCGCAGCCTGATGCGGTCCAACCCGGAGAAGTACAAAGAGCAGCGCCAAAAGCAGCAGGAAGCCATGATGGCGCTGTACAAGGAGCACGGCGTCAATCCGGCCGCGGGATGCTTGCCACTGGTGGCGCAGATGCCAGTGTTCTTCGCCCTGTTCTCGGTACTCCGCGATGTCGAGCGGCTTCCAGAGCTGCGGACCGCTTCCTTCTATTTTGTCAACAACCTGGCCGCCACCCCCTCGCAGGTCGGCCTCGGCGCCTGGGTCCTGATCGTGCTGATGGGGTTGACGACGTTCTACTCTTCCAAGCAGATGATGGCCGCCAACGTGGTCACATCGGGTCCGCAGGCCCAACAGCAGAAGGTGATGCTGTACGCGATGCCCGTCATGTTGACGGTGTTCGCGGTCAATCTGTACATCGGCGTGCTGCTGTACTGGATCACGACCAACGGCTGGACCATCGCCCAGCAGTACGTGATGTTCCGAGGCACATGACCCCGACCGAGGTGGGAGCACTCATGCCGAACGGGCCGGCAGGAACGACAGGCGAAGCGCGACAGGTGCAGGCCACGGGGGCCACCATTCCCGAGGCCGTAGCTGCGGCGCTGGCCCAGCTTGGTGTCAGCCAGGACGAGGTCGACGTCGAGGTGGTGACCGAACCGCGGCGTGGCTTCTTCGGGGGTCCGAAGCCAGCAGTGGTGCGCGTCACCGGCAAGGTTCCGTCCGTGCCGCCGGTTGCACCCGAGACGTTTTCGAGAACCGAAACGCAGGAGGACCACACCATGACCGAGACCGACAGCGGTCAACACGTCAACTCGGCGGACAGCGAGGCGCCGTCTGCCGAGGAGCGCATGAACCAGTTGGACGAGGAGGCCGAACTGGCCGCTGACTTCGTCGAGGGTTTGCTTGACCTGCTGGATCTGCCCGGTGACCTGGAGATCGAGATTCAAGAAGACCAGGCGCTGGTCAATCTTGAAGACGTCGGCAGTGGGCTGCTCATCGGTCGCCGAGGCGCCACCTTGGACGCCCTGCAGGAGCTTGTCCGCTGCGCGGTCCAGCGCCAAACCGAGCGACGATCGCAAGTGCGCGTCGATGTCGAAGGCTACCGGGGGCGCCACGTCGACAAGTTGCGCGACCACTGCCGGGAGGCCATCGCGGAAGTGCGGGAGACCGGTAACCCCGCGCGGTTAGACCCCATGGACGCCTACGAGCGCAAGTTGATGCATGACCTGGTGGCCAGGACCGGTGGTGTGACGTCCTCCAGCGAGGGCACGGACCCCAAGCGGCGGGTGGTCATCTATCCCGAAGTCCGCTGACACGGGTGGCGCAAAATGGCAACGACGTGGTTCAGCCTCCGGGTCCCCGGATGCCCGCTGTTCTGGCGCGCAGGTGCATGGCCCAAGCGAGTGTTGCACGTGAAACTCCCTCGGCGTCGTCCAACCTGAGCCTGGGTCAGAGGCCATTCCCGGCCCAGGGTTGACCATGGGTCGGCAGGTGAACGGGCCGCAGCGGATCGCTGAGCGCATTTCGCCTGCTGATCGGGCTGTGCTCGGCGAGTTCGCTGACCTGCTGCGCAGCAGCCCGCACAACCTCGTGGCGGGGGGCGACCACGCCGCCATCTACCAGCGGCATCTCTTGGAAAGCTGGGCGGTGGCGGACGCGTTGCCCTGCGTAGGTCGCTGGTTGGACCTGGGGACCGGCGGCGGCCTGCCGGGACTGGTGGCCGCCGTCCGTCACCGCGACGTGGAGTGGGTGCTGCTGGACGCCACCCGCAAGAAGGTCGCCGCGGTCGATTCCTTTGTGGCGGTGCTCGGGCTCGACAACGTCCGAACCGTCCACGGACGGGCCGAAGAATTGGCCCACGGCCCCCTTCGCGGCACCTGCGCCGGCGTCCTGGCTCGCGCGGTCGCTCCCCTGAGCACCCTGACCGAACTCGCTCGTGGATTCCTGGCGCCGACGGGTTGGCTCGCTGCCGTCAAGGGTCCGGCATGGCAGACGGAGCTGTCGGAAGCGGCCCGAGGATTGCGGATACTCCGGTACCGGTCCGTATCCACAACCGCGGTGCCTGACACGATCCGGCCCACCTGGCTTGTTACCATGCGCGCCGTTGGGTACCCGCCTGCCGGGTACCCGCGCCGGACGGGGCTCCCCCGCGGTGCCCCCCTCGGAAGGCCCCCGTTGCCCTGATGACCCGCTGGTATCGCTACTGGACACGTGCCCGGCCGGCCGCTGCCCTCCCGCCTGTTCCACGTGAAACTCCGGGGTCGAGGGCGCAGATCCTCGTCATCGCCAATCAGAAGGGCGGGGTCGGCAAGACCACCACGGCGGTCAACCTGGCTGGCACGCTGGCCACTCTGGGCGTGCGCGTCTTACTGGTCGACCTCGATCCGCAGGCCAACGCCACCTCCGGCGTCGGCGCCCGTGTGCAGCCCGACCAGCTCAGCGTCTACGACGTGCTGGTCTGCGACGCGCCCGCCAAGGAGGCCGTCGAGCCCACCAGCGTGCAAGACCTGTTCGTGCTGCCGGCCACATTGGACCTGGCCGGCGCGGAGATCGAACTGGTCAGCGCCTTCAGCCGAGAGCAGAAGCTGCGACGCGCACTCCTGCCGCTGTCCGCCGACTTCGACCTGATCCTCATCGACTGCCCGCCGAGCCTCGGGCTGCTCACCGTCAACGCGTTGTCCGCTGGCGACGGTGTCGTCGTGCCAGTCCAGTGCGAGTACTACGCCCTGGAGGGCTTGCACACCCTGCAACGCAACACCGACCTGATCCGCGACCACCTCAACCCGGGACTGCGGATCACCGGCTACGTGATGACCATGATGGACGGTCGCACCCGGCTGGGCCAGCAGGTGGTGGACGAGGTGATCGGCCACTTCGGCGAGCAAGTGTTCCGGACCCGGATTCCCCGCTCGGTGCGGCTGGCGGAGGCGCCCAGCTACGGGCAGCCGATCAGCGCCTTCGACCCAGCCTGTCGGGGCGCCATGGCCTACCGCCGCCTCGCGGGCGAGCTGCTCGCGCGCGTGGGCTTGACCGCGGAATCCCCGCAAGGAGTACCGGCATGAACCGAGCGAGCGGACTCGGCAGGGGGCTCGGGGCGCTGATCCCCGCGGCTGGCCCGGGACGCAGCGGCCTGGTGAGTCTGCGGCTGTCCACCATCCACCCCAATCCCCGGCAGCCTCGCGCCGCCTTCGACGAGAGGGCGCTGGAGGAGCTGGCGCAGTCGCTGCGGGAGGTGGGGCTACTGCAGCCGATCCTGGTGCGGCCGATCGGGGACCGGCGGTACGAGATCATCGCCGGCGAGCGTCGCTTCCGGGCGGCTCGCCTGGCCGGGCTGGAGGAGATCCCTGCGATCCTGCGACATACCGATGACGCCGCCTTGCTGACCGAGGCACTGATCGAGAACGTCCACCGGGCCGACCTCAATCCCCTCGAGGAGGCGGCCGCCCTACAACAGCTCCTGGACGACTTCGCGCTCACCCATGAGGAGCTGGCGCGACGGCTGGGCAAGTCGCGCTCGGCGGTGTCCAACGCGCTGCGCCTGCTGGCGCTGCCGGCCGAACTGCAACGGGCGGTGGCGGCCGGCTCCCTCAGTGCGGGACACGCCAGGGCGCTACTCGGTGCCAGCGACCAGGGGCTGCAGCAGCGGCTTGCCCAGCGAGTGATCGCCGAGGAACTGTCCGTTCGGGCCACCGAGGAGTTGGTTCGAATGGCCGACGCCGACGCCGCGGCGACGGTGGAGCAGCTGGCCCGGTCCGCGCAACGCCGCCGGCAAGCCCCGTATGACGATCTGCAGCGGCGGCTGACCGATGCGCTGGCGACCAAGGTGCAGATCCGCGGCACCGCCAGGCGGGGACGCATCGTCATCGACTATGCGGGCAGCGAGGATCTCCAGCGGCTGCTGCAGGTGCTCGGTCGTGGGACCGGCCAGGCGCTGGCCAGCGAGTAGAGCGCGGGGCGGCGGGCCGGGCTCAGGGCGGCGTCACGGCGGCATCCGCCTGGAGGCCGGCCGAAGCCAGCGCCTCCGCCAGGACACGCTCGCACAGATCCGGAAACTGCCAGCCGCGGGCGGCCGCGGCCATCGGTAGCAGCGAGGTCTCGGTCATTCCCGGGCAGGTGTCGAGCTCCAGCAGCCACGGGCGGCCGCCGCGGTCGACGATCATGTCGGCGCGGGTGACATGCCGGCACCCGGCAAGCCTCCAGGCGGCTTCACCAACGGCCACGCAGGCGGCCAAGGTGTCGCGCGGCAGGCGCGCGGGAGCGTGGAACTCGGTGGCACCGTGTGTGTAGCGGGCGGAAAAGTCGTAAGGGCCGCTCCGCGGTGCGATCTCCACCGGCGGCAGCACATCACCGCCAACGATGGACACCGCCACTTCCACGCCCTCGACGAAGCGCTCGATGAGCACCACGTCGTCATAGCTGTAGGCGGCCACCAGCGCAGCCGGCAGAGCGCTGGCTTCCGGTACCAGCCGCACACCCAGCGCGGCCCCGCCGTGGGATGGCTTGACCACGACCGGGGTGCCGAGGCGCTCGGTGACCCGATCGAGAGCCTGGACCGCGCCCATGTCGCGGATGGCGTCAATCGACAGGGCCACCCACTCGGGAGTGTCCACGCCGCCGCGCCGGTACACCCCTTTGGCCACCACCTTGTCCCAGGCCAGAGCCGACGCTACCGCGTCGAGGCCGGTGTAGGGCATTCCCAGCAGATCGAGCAATCCCTGGATGGTGCCGTCCTCGCCGGCCTTGCCATGTAA
This sequence comes from Actinomycetota bacterium, assembly GCA_030858885.1. The sequence continues at coordinate 4,792 of JALZLC010000049.1, read as the reverse complement.
GGCCAGGTAGACGGCCTCGTCGTCGCCGTTCACCAGGGCCGGCACGAGACGATCGTCCAGGTCCAGGCGCGTGACGCTGTGCCCTCGGTCAGCCAACGCCTCGGCGACGCGACCGCCCGACCGCAAGCTGACATCGCGCTCGAGTGACAACCCGCCACTCAGAACGGCCACCTTGACCGGCCTCATCGCCGATCGCCGTAGATGGCGTCAATCAGCTCTATCTCTTCGTGCAGCACCTCGGCCAGCCGCCGGGCGCCTTCACGGATGCGATCGGCCGGCGGAAAGCAGAACGACAGGCGCAGCTCGGCGGACCCGCTGCCGTCGGCGTAGAACCCGGCTCCGGGGACGTACGCCACGCGGGCACTCAGCGCCTTGGGCAGCAGCTGGCGGGCGTCGACGCCGTCGGGAAGCTGGACCCACACGAACAGACCGCCGGTGGGAGCGGTCCAGGAACAGCCCGGCGGAAAGCTGGCGGCAAGCTCGTCGAGCAGGGCGCTGCAGCGACGGCGGTAGACGTCGCGGAAGGCCTCGACCTGGCGCAACCAGGGCTGTGTGGCGAACCAGCGCTGCGCCACGTGCTGGGTCAGATTGGACTGGCACAGGTCGGCGGCCTCCTTGAGCAGCACCAGCTTGTCACGCACGGGTCCGGCGGCCGCCACCCAGCCGATGCGCAGGCCCGGGGACAGGATCTTGGACAGCGTTCCGACATACAGGACACGGTCGGGAGCCAGCGAACGCAGGGCGGGACGCAACTCACCCTTGAAGTCCAACAGCCCGTACGGGTTGTCCTCCACGATCAGCAGGTCGTGCGACTCGGCGAGCGCGACGACCTGTTCGCGGCGCGGCATCGACATCGATGAACCGGCGGGGTTCTGGTGGTTTGGGATGGTGTACAGGAACTTGGCACTGCGCCCGGCCGCCGCAAGGCGATGTAACTCGGCCTCCAGGGCGGCGGGGTCCATGCCCTCGTCGTCCATGGCGACATGCAGCACCTCGGCCTGGTAGGAGGCGAACGCCCCCAGGGCACCGACGTAGGACGGTCCCTCTGCCAGCACGACGTCACCGGGATCGCAGAACAGCTTGGCGACCAGGTCCAACGCCTGCTGCCCACCGGTGGTCACCACCAGATCCTCGGTGTGTGCCCGAACGCCCTCGGCCGCCATCACCTCGGTGAGTTCCTGGCGTAGCGCCGGCAAGCCCTGGCCTTCCCCGTACTGCATCGCCGCCGGTCCAGCGTCGCGGATCACGGCCTGGGTGACCTCGGTCAGCGCTTCGAAGTCCAGGGCTGCGGTGTAGGGCATGCCGCCAGCGAGTGACACCACCTCGGGGCGGTTAGCGACCGCGAAGAGCGCACGGATCTCCGAAGCGTTCATCCCATGCGCGCGGCTGGCGTACCGGGCTCGGAAGCGGTCCAGGTAGATCTCGGTCACACGGGCTCTCTCGCGTCGGCGCCGGCGTTTCGAGCCTACAACGGCCTTGTCTGACAGGACCGGCGTCAGGGGATGCCGGTACACTGACCTGCCCGACAGACCTAGATCGGCGAAGCCGCTGGCTGAGCGCAGGTCCGCCGTCCGGCGAAGAGAAGGGAGCCAGGTGGGAGACGATCGCGCCCCGGTGATTGCGCTCAACCCATTGGGCGGTGCACCGCCGGACCACCCGATGGGACTTGGCGAGGACAGTGGGCCCAACCCGATGGTGCGTGCCGCCGTCGGCCTGCTGGTAGGCCTGGCTGCCGGCGCGGTAGCGGCCGCGCTCACGCCTCGACCCGATCGAGCGCGACGCAGCCCCGCGACACCGGGTGCGTTCGCCGCCGCGGACCGCTGAGCGCGCCGGTCGTGGCACGCCGCATCCACGATCTGTCGCTGTCAGGTCTTGCTGACCTGCCTCCGACGTGCCGGTCGTGTGTGTTCTGGGAGCTGGCGGGTGGGCAGCGCGGCCCGGTGCGCGGGCAGGAGGAACTGGCGGCCAGCGGCAAGGAGGCTTGGTGGCAGGCCACCCAGCTCGAGTGGGGAACGCCGGGTAAGGCGCTGTACGTCGACGACCGTCCCGTGGGCTATGCCACCTTCGCGCCACCCGAGCATTTCCCACGCGTGCGGCGGATGGGGCAGACGCCGTCCGAGGATGCCTTGCTGCTGGCGGTGCTATGGGTGCATCCCGAACACCGTGGAACCGGTGCAGCCAAGATGCTGTTGCAGAGTGTGCTGCGGGAAACGCACCGGCGCGGCTGCCGGGCCCTGGAGGCCTATGGAGCTCGCCATCTCACCTCGGGCGGTCGCCTGTCGACGTGTCTTATCCCCGAGGACTTTCTGCTCGCCAACGGATTTGAGCTGCTCGGAAACCACGGGAACTACCCGCTGCTGCGCCTCGACCTCCGCAAGACCGTGCGCTGGCAGGAGTCGGTGAGCCACGCCCTGGAAGGGGTGGTCTCGGCGTTGAGCCGGCGTGAGCGGGCAAGGGTTCCGGCGCGTCCGGCGATGGAGGCCCGCCGCTAGGAGGCGGCCCGGCCGACCGCGCCGGTGGCGACGGGGACGATGTCTGCCACCTCTTCACCCTGAAAGAAGCGTTCTAAGGCCTCCACCAGCGCCTCGGCCAGGCGATCCTGGCGCGCTGGATGCAGCAGGCGCCGCTCGTCGGTCGGGGAGGTGATGAAACCGGGTTCGGTGACGATGGCGGGCATGCGGGTCTGGGCGAGGATGGACCAGCTCATGGGGTGGACCCGGCAGTCAGGGCCGCCGCCGGCCTGCAGGACCGCGTCCTGCACCAGGTGCGCCAGGCGCAGGCCCCCCTCGGACAGGAAGCGCGGCACTCCGTAGTAGTAGGTCGCCGAGCCCGACGCGACTGGCGCGCTCAGGGCGTTCAGGCCGATGGAGATCACGAGCTCCACCCCCTGCTCGTTCGCCAAGCGCGCTCGTTCGGTCCCCGCCGGGTTCGTTGCCGGGCCACGTGAGAGCACGGGTTGGGCCCCGCGTGCTGACAGCCGGGCGGTCAGCCGTGCCGCAAGCTGCCAGGCAATCTCGGCTTCGCTGACCCCTGAGGGTCCGATGGCACCGCAGTCACCTGGACCATGGCTGGGATCGACCAGGATGCGTGTGCCCACCAGTCCCTGTCCGTACATGGTGCGCAACCGTTCCCGCTGGCGAGCCCGGACCCCCATGCCACCGGACTGGTGCTCCCGTCGCAAGCGACGCAGTGCCGCAATGGTGCGGGTTCCCGCAACCCCGTCGACCTCCGCGCCGGCGTTGCGCTGGAACTCCTCGACGGCCGCCCGTGCCAGCGGGCCGAAGACGCCATCCTCGGAACCGGCGTCAAAGCCGAGCTGGTTCAGCCGATGCTGCAAGTCGCGGACGTCATCGCCGCGCATCATCCGGCGTGAATGCCACAGCAAGCGGTCGCCGAGCGTCCATCCTGCCTCTACCAGCGACCGCCAGGTCTCGGGCCCGACGATGCCATCGGCAGGCAGCCCGCGCTCGCGCTGGAAGTGGCGGACAGCCGCGACGGTCTGAGGCCCGAAGTGGCCGTCGGTCTCCACTCGCTCACCAAGCACACCAGCGAGACGCTGCTGGACGTCCAGGACGGCGGGTCCGGCGTCACCGGGTCGGATGAGTCTGATCACGTGCGCCGGAGTCTAGGAGGTGGCAGCGCTACCAACCCTCGCCGAGCCGCAGAAAACGGACATTCCACGGGAATGGTCGGCGCAGCGACGCTGCCGCCGCGCCGGGCGACGTCAGGCGATGAACTCGTCGACCTCGGCCAGCAGCTGGCTCTTGCCGCGGGCACCGACGATCCGCTTCTTCTCGACGCCGTCGGCGAACACCAGCAAGGTCGGGATGGACATCACCCCGTACTTGCGAGTGGTGTCGGGGTTCTCGTCGACGTTCAGCTTGAGCACCTTCAAAGCGCCAGCCTTCTCACCGGCGATCTCTTCCACGACGGGTCCGACCATGCGGCAAGGGCCGCACCACTCCGCCCAGAAGTCCACCAGGACCGGGGTGTCGGATTGCAGCACCTCGCTGTCCCACTGCTGGTCGCTGACGGTCTGGGCTTGGCTCACGGACGCCTCCTTGGTGCATCGGAACGGACTCGGTACAACGCGGTGACTCCGCTTCCGTATTCCCCGTGGCGACCCGGCGCAGTCAAGGCTACCAACGCGGCAAAAGGCGCGAGGGGCGCCGAAGCGCCCCTCGCTCGCGGTTCGGATGACGGGGGGACAGCCGAACCGCGGATCGTAACAGGGCAGGCCTGCGCACGCTGACCCGCCGTTACGCCCAGCCTACAACGTCAACACCCGCCGAGGTCAATACTGTGGCGCAAGTCACCAGTTGTGGGCGTCGACCCCCAGCCACCGCTCGGCGTCGATGGCGGCTTTGCAACCCATTCCGGCAGCGGTGACGGCCTGGCGGTAGACGTGGTCGACGACATCACCGGCGGCGAACACCCCTGGAATGCTGGTCGTGGTGGTCGGCTCGCGCACCCGGATGTACCCGGCATCGTCGAGGTCCAGCTGCCCGCGGAACAAGGCGGTCGTGGGGTCGTGCCCGATGGCCACGAACAGGCCGTCGGTGCGCAGCAGGCGTGTCGCGCCAGTGCCGGTGTCGCGAAGCACGACGCTTTCCACCGTGGCATCACCATTGACGTCGACGACCGCTGCGTTCCAGGCGAACTCAATCTTGGGATTGGCGAAGGCCCGGTCCTGCATGATCTTGGTCGCCCGCAGCTGGTCGCGGCGGTGCACGACGGTCACCTTGGTGGCGAACTTGGTCAGGAAGGTGGCCTCCTCGATGGCCGAGTCGCC
>JALZLC010000047.1 GCA_030858885.1 Actinomycetota bacterium | reverse complement strand
GCGTGTGCGGTGTCTCCCCTGGTGCGCGCCCGTCGATGTGGCGCGAGTAATTCTCGATACCCGAGCAGAAACCGATCTCGCGCATCATCTCCAGGTCGTAGGTGGTACGCATCCGCAGGCGCTGTGCCTCCAGCAGCTTGTCCTGCGACTCCAGCTCCGCCAGCCGCTCGGCCAGCTCGGCCCCGATCGTGCGAACCGCCCGTTCCATGCGGTGGGGGCTGGTGACGTAGTGGCTGTTGGGAAACACCCCGGCGGTGTCGAGTTCCTCGACGATCTCGCCGGTCAGGGGATCCAGGCGGGTGATGCGGTCGACGGTGTCGCCGAAGAACTCCACGCGGAAGGCCAGCTCGCTGTCGGCGGGAAACACCTCCAGGGTGTCGCCGCGCACCCGGAACTTGCCGCGAGTGAAGTTGAGGTCGTTGCGTTCGTACTGCAGGTCGACGAGGCGGCGCATGGTGGCGTCGAGGCCAGCCTCCTGGCCGGTGCGCAGCAGCACCACGTTGTTGGAGTACTCCTCTGGAGAACCGAGCCCGAAGATGCACGACACGCTGGCCACGATCAGGACGTCGCGGCGAGTCATCAGCGCCATCGTCGCGCGGTGGCGCAGCCGCTCAACCTCCTCGTTGATCGAGGAGTCCTTCTCGATGTAGGTGTCGGTGTTCGGGATGTACGCCTCGGGCTGGTAGTAGTCGTAGTAGCTGACGAAGTACTCGACCGCGTTGTGCGGGAAGAACTCGCGGAACTCATTGGCCAGCTGCGCAGCCAGCGTCTTGTTGGGAGCGATCACCAGCGTCGGACGCTGCACCGCCTCGACGATCTTGGAGGCCGTGAAGGTCTTCCCCGAACCCGTGACGCCGAGCAGCACCACGTCGCGCTCGCCCCGGCGGACGGCGTCGGCTACCCCGTCGACCGCGCGCGGCTGATCTCCCGCCGGCTGGAAGTCGCTGACCACCTTGAACGCACTCATTGCTTGTGAGCCTTACCGCCTCGTTGCCTGAGGACTCCCATGTTAGGACCGCGGTGTGACAGCGCCGGGAGTCAACCGATCGATGGCTCAGCAAGACGCCCAGCGACCGCGAGCTGGAGGTGCTGCAGCACGTCGCCCGGGGTGCCACCAACAAAGACGTCGCCGCTGCGCTGCACATCAGCGAGGCAACCGTCAAGACCCACCTGGTCCACGTCTTCGCCAAGTTGGGCGTGGATGACCGGACGGCGGCGGTCATGGCGGCGTTGGAGCGCGGCCTGTTGAGCCCACCAGCGCCAGCTGACCACCCGTAAGCTGCGCCGCAACCGGTCGACGGTAGCGGAGGGTGCGGACGCGGTCGGCGACCAGCCATTTGGCGGCGACCGTCTGCCGCCGGGCGTACAGCCGCCAGAAGGCCGCGACTTCGCGGCGACCTGCCCGACCGGCCCCCGACAGGCGATAGCCGTGCGCCCGCAGCTGGCGACCGGCCACGGTCTCCATGAGCGCGAGCTCTTCGGGCGTCAGCTGCTGGGTCCACTGGTTGACGGCCGCGCGGCTGACGGTGTCCTTGGTGCGGGTGTGCCATGACTTGCGCTTGGGAATCGCCTCCGACGCCACGCGGCTGGGCTCCAGCATGGCCTCGGCGAAGTCCTCGGACAGGAATCCACACAGCGCTTCCAGCTCAGTCCGGGGGTCGGAAACCAGCCGCTCGTAGTAGATCTCGTGGTACTGGTCGGGCCGCTGGTGATGCTGCGCCCGCCGGCCGACCTCGACGGCCTGCACCCATGTGGCCATGGCGGCAAGCACGCCATGCTCCCACCACGGCATCCGCTTCAGCGAGCTGACGCAGTCCCGCCCGTCCCGCACGATGTGGAGGATCTGCGCGTCGGGGAACAGCGAGAGCAGCACGCCGAGGTGTCGCCAGTACCCGGGCCGCTTGTCGCCCCACCGCGGCTTGTCGAACCGCAAGGCGTACTCGCGTAGCGTGATCCCGACCGCCGAGCCGATGGTCGGCGGTCCCTCCACGATCCGCTCGATGACCAGGTCGGCGTCCAGGCGCAGATCGCGGAACTTGGTGCCTTGCGTCTTGGCGATGGCAAGGCCGAGGGCGCGCCGCCGTGCCGGTTCGCGAAGATCGCCGAACTCCAGCCGCCGGTCGTAGACGTCGACCAGGTACCGGGTTTCGGGCGGGATGGCGATGCGCGGATGGGCGTGCAGCATCAGCTGCAGCAGCGTGCTCCCCGA